>JAUMVG010000135.1 GCA_030530315.1 Clostridia bacterium
AGCAGGGCAAGAAGCTGCTCATCATCGCCGAGGACGTCGAGGGCGAAGCCCTGGCGACCCTGGTTCTAAACAAGCTGCGCGGCACCTTCACCTGCGTGGCCGTCAAGGCCCCCGGCTTCGGCGACCGCCGCAAGGCCATGCTGCAGGATATCGCCATCCTGACCGGCGGCCAGGTCATCACCGAGGAACTTGGCCTGGAGCTGAAGGAAGCCACCATTGACATGCTGGGCACCGCCCGCCAGGTCAAGATCGACAAGGAGAACACCGTGATCGTCGAAGGCGCCGGTGATTCCGACGAGATCAAGGCCCGCATCGCCTCCATCCGCAGCCAGATCGAGGACACCACCTCCGACTATGACCGCGAGAAGCTCCAGGAGCGCCTGGCCAAGCTGTCCGGCGGCGTTGCCGTGATCAACGTGGGCGCCGCGACCGAGGTCGAGATGAAGGAGCGCAAGCTGCGCATCGAGGACGCCCTGGCCGCGACCCGCGCTGCCGTTGAAGAGGGCATCGTTCCCGGCGGCGGCACCGCGCTGCTGAACGCCTCCAAGTCCGTAGCCAAGCTGGTCTCCGAGACCACCGGCGACGTGAAGACCGGCGTGCAGATCGTGTTGCGCGCGCTGGAGGAGCCCGTCCGCCAGATCGCCAAGAACGCCGGCGTCGAGGGCAGCCTGATCGTCGAGAAGATCAAGTCCCGCAAGTCCACCACCTTCGGCTATGACGCCGCCAAGGACGAGTACGCCGACATGATGGAGCGCGGCATCGCCGACCCCACCAAGGTCACCCGCTCCGCGCTGCAGAACGCCGCGTCCGTCGCCGCGATGGTGCTGACCACCGAGTCCCTGGTCACCGACATCCCCGCGCCCGAACCGGCCGCGCCCGCCGGCAACCCCGGCATGGGCGGCATGTACTAAGAGGCTTAGGGCCAATAACTGCCGCGAATGACTTGCCCGGGTCCACCCTGAATTCAGGGGTGGACCCGGGTTTTCTATTGCCCAAATCCGAAGGACAGTCCGTCTCCGGGGCGATGGATTCCGATGGGACCCCCGGCATTTCTCGTCCGAGGCGCGAGCTGGATAAGCCGTACGTTGATTTTGCATACGTAAACGCTGAATTGAATTTATATTAAACCAATTGACAAATAGATGCAATTTCGCTTTTGAATAGAATAATGCATATAAGAAACAAAGTCTACAATAAATAATCCAAAAGACCTTGCAAAATTAGTTTTAATATGTTACTATGCAAATGGTATTACTATACGATAATTTTGTCAGACTTTCACCGCGCAAACCCGTCGCCGGTTTGTGTCCTCCCTCCTCTGAAGGAAGTGATCCGTCATGAAGTTTTTGCCACTGGACACAGCCGGAACGGGCCACAATGGCTATCAGCAGCATGTCAAGGAAGCCAACATCAAGCGCATCTTTGACCTTGTGCGCAGCGGTAAGTGCAGATCCCGCGCGGAGCTCGTTCGCATCATGAACCTGAGCGCCACCAGCGTTTCCGTTCTGGTGGATGAGCTGACCGAGCGCGGCCTGATCAATGAGACGGGACCCAAGCAGACCTCCCTGCCGGGTCGCCGGCCCATCACCCTTCGCCTGAACCGGGACGCCCACCAGATCGCGGTGTTTACACTGGACCGCGCGGGCGTGAGCTTTGACCTTTTGAACCTGGAATGCAGCATCATCGAGAGCCGCCGCTTCCCCTTCCCCTCCAACGAGGTGCCCCGCAACAACGCGGGGGAGGCCTATGCGCAGCTGTTTGACAACATCCTGAACAGCCAGTCCCAGCTCTTCAATCCCGACCGGGCGCTGGCGCTGTGCGTCATCTTCCCCGGTTTCTGCACCCAGAATCCCCTCGCCCTCTGCCTCCAGACGGCCATGGGCCTGGACATCCCCCTGGAACCCCTGCAGCGGCTCCAGCAGCGGATGGGCCTGCCCCTGTTCTTCGTGGGCAGGACCAAGTGCATGGCCTACGCCGAAAAGAAGTACCTGGACGCCGCCAGCCCGGACGAGCCCGAGACCCGGAACATGATGTTCGTCAGGGTCGGCGAGACCATCGGCGGCACCATCATCAGCGACGGCAACATCTACAACGGCCCCTTCAACGTCGCCGGGCAGATCGGCCACTGCACCATCGACTACCACGGCCGCCCCTGTCCCTGCGGCAACATCGGCTGCCTGGAGCGCTACGTCAGCCAGAGCGCCATATTGGACGACGCCCGCGCGGCCTGCCGAGAGGCCGGCATCGAGCCTCCGGAGACCTTCAAGGAGCTGGCCCAGCGCGCGGACAGCGAAGCCGTGCTGGCCGCCTCCCTGCGCCGCTCCGCCGAGCTGCTGGCCTTCGGCCTGTACTCCGCGCTGTGCGCCAGCGGCATGCGCCGCCTGGTGCTAGGCGGCGGCATAGAGAGCCTTGGCCCCCGCTTCTTGCAGGAGGTCTACCACAACCTGTGCAAGCGCAGCATGCTGATCCACCACCTGGACCTCAGCTACGCCCAGGCTGGGCCCGACGCCGCCAGCGTCGGCATCGCCCAGTACTTCCTGGACAAGGTGTTCACGATCACGAAGTGACATAACGGAAACAAACCGCCTCCCGCGTCGGCCGTTCGGCCTTCATGGGCAATGTCACTAAGATAGGGCAACGAGGGGCACGAACAAGCGAGTTCGTGCT
>JAUMVG010000076.1 GCA_030530315.1 Clostridia bacterium
GGAGCACGAACTCGCTTGTTCGTGCCCCTCGTTGCCCTATCTTAGTGACATTGGGGCAGAGCCCCTGCGGATTTTCGCGTCCTTTGGGAGGGCTGCGCCGGAGCGCTTTCCTTTGGGCAGGGCGATTTCGCCGCGCCGTGGGAAAATAAACCCGGCCATCCGGGTTGTTATCCTTGATGAATGCGGAATAATCCGCTATAATGGTATATATTCCACGGCGGGCAGGGGGCTGAAAGCAATGCGGATGCAGGCGCGCGCGGGCGATTTTTCCCAGGGCAGGGTCCCGGAGACCATCATGCGGCTCGGCCTGCCCATCATGCTCGCCGAGCTGGTGCACGTGCTCTACAACATCGTGGACCGCATGTACATCGGGCACATGGCCCAGGGCGGCACCCTGGCGCTGACGGGGCTGGGGGTGTGCTTCCCGCTGATCACGCTGATCGGGGCCTTCGCCAACCTGTGCAGCACCGGCGGGGCCACGCTGTCCACCATTGCCCGGGGCGAGGGGGATAACCCGAAGGCGGAGCGGATCATGGGCACCGCGTTCACGATGCTCGTGCTCATCGGCGCGTGCCTGACGGTGCTGCTGTTCCTCACTGCGGGGACGACCCTGCGCTGGCTGGGCGGCGACGACGAGACGATGCCCGCCGCCATGGGCTACTTCAGGATCTATGTGCTGGGCACCATCCCGGTGCTGGTCAGCCTGGGCATGAATCCCTTCATCAACGCCCAGGGCTTTCCCCGGGTAGGCATGATGACGGTCATCATCGGCGCGGCGCTGAACATCGTGCTGGACCCGCTGTTCATCTACGCGCTGGACATGGGCATTCGCGGCGCCGCCCTGGCGACGGTGCTGTCCCAGCTGGTCAGCGCCCTCTGGGTGGTCCGGTTCCTGCGCGGCGACCGCCCGCCCCTTCGGCTGCGGGGCTTCTGCCTGGACGGGGAACAGCTGCGCGGCATCCTGAAGCTGGGGGTCACCGGGTTCACCTTCAAGGTGACCAACAGCCTGACCCAGGCCGTGGTCAACGTGATGCTGAAGAGCTGGGGCGGCCTGCTCAGCACCCTCTACATCGGCGCCATGGGCCTGATCAACTCCCTGCGGGAGATCATGAGCCTGCCCGCCAACGGCGTGACCACCGCCGGGCAGAACGTCATGAGCTTCAACTACGGCGCCAAGCGCTACGACCGGGTCTCGGAGAGCATCCGGTTCACCCTGCTTTTCAGCCTGGGCATCAACGCGCTGGTGTGGACGGTGATCCAGTTCGCGCCCGCGCCGCTGATCCGCCTGTTCACCTCGGACGCCGAACTGATCCGCATGACGGTGCGCTGCGCCCGCATCTACTTCGGCGCGTTTCCCTTCATGGCCCTGCAGCTGACCGGCCAGACCACCTTCGTGGCGCTGAACTATCCCAGGTACGCGCTGTTCTTCTCGATGCTGCGCAAGGTGGCGCTGGTGGCGCCCCTCACGCTGCTGCTGCCGGGGCTGGGCCTGGGCGTCGAGGGCGTGTTCTGGGCGGAGTTCGCCAGCCAGGTCGTCGGCGCGACGGCCTGCTTCGCCACGATGTACCGCGTCATCTGGCGCGGGATGCGCGCCGGAAATCCGGCGCAATGACCGCATACCCCCACCGACCCGACGGAATCATAAGGAGGAAAAACATGAAGAAACTCGGTTTTGGCCTGATGCGCATGCCCCTGCTCGACCCCACGGACGCCTCGAAGGTGGACGTCGAACAGGTCAAGCGAATGGTGGACCTGTTCATGGAGAAGGGCTTCACCTACTTCGACACCGCCATCATGTACAACGGCTTTGCCAGCCAGCGGGTGGCGAAGGCGGCGCTGGTGGACCGCTATCCCCGGGACAGCTTCACCCTGGCGACCAAGCTGCACAACGGCTTCTTCAACTCCCGGGAGGACATGGAGAAGATCTTCAGCGACCAGCTGGAGCAGACCGGCGCCGGGTATTTCGACTACTACCTGCTCCACGGCATCGAGGCGGGCAGCTATCCCAAGTACGAGCAGTTTGACTGCTTCAACTGGCTGCTGGAAAAGAAGGCCCAGGGCCTGGTGAAGCACGCGGGCTTCTCCTTCCACGACACGCCGGAGCTGCTGGACGAGATCCTGACGAAGTATCCGCAGATGGAGTTCGTGCAGATCCAGCTGAACTACCTGGACTGGGAGAGCGAGTGGATCCAGTCCCGGAAGGTGTACGAGATGGCCGTGAAGCACGGCAAGCCGGTGATCGTCATGGAGCCGGTGAAGGGCGGTACGCTGGCGAAGGTGCCTGCGGAGGCCGAGGCGCTGCTGAAGGCCAGGGAGCCCGAACTGTCCGTGCCCTCCTGGGCGATCCGCTTCGCCGCGTCCCTGGAGCACGTGATGGTGGTGCTCTCCGGCATGTCCAGCGTGGAGCAGATGGCCGACAACCTGAGCTACATGGACGACTTCAAGCCCCTGGCCGAGGACGAGGTGGCGCTGACCCATCAGGTGGCCGGCATCATCAACCGCCAGATCGCCGTGCCCTGCACCGGCTGCAGCTACTGCACCGCGGGCTGTCCCATGCAGATCGCCATTCCCCAGTACTTCTCCCTGTACAATGAGGACATGCGGGAGAACCTGGCCCACAAGGGGTGGACGATCAACTTCACCAACTACGAGAACCTGACCGCCAAGTTTGGCAAGGCTTCCGACTGCGTGGCCTGCGGCCAGTGCGAGGGCGTCTGTCCCCAGCACCTGCCGATCATCGACCGGCTGAAGGACGTTGCCGCCCACTTCGAGGGCTGAGGGGGCTATTCCCGGATTTCCCTTTATCGGCCCGGCCCCCTTCGGGGAGCCGGGCGCTCCATGAGGAGCAACAATCATTTTTCATTTCAAGGAGAACGCATGGACAGACAGGCGGCGCTGGCGCTGTATGTGGAAGCGGTAGCCCGGGAGCGGGAGGAGCAGCTGCGCCAGCAGGCGTTGAAGAAGGCCCGAAGCGTCACCCGGGACATGAAGCCCGGGGAGCGGGAGAAGTACCTGGAGAGCCAGGCCTTCGCCAACCAGGTGTACCGCATTCAGCGCCGGGACAAGGTGTACCAGGCCATGGGCCGGGGCGAGCTGATCCTGGACTACCAGCAGGCGGAGTTCGAACAGCTCGCGCCGCTGATCCTTCGGGAGGCCCAGGACGGCAACGCCGTCAGCCTGCCCTTCCTGCGCTCGGTGGCCCGAAGCCGCGTGACGCTGACCAAGGCCCGGGCGGCGCTGCGCCTGCTGGAGCAGGGCGCCCCGGTGAAAGCGCTGGAGGCCCAGTCGAAGCGACTGACGGCGGAGGCGGCGGGCCGCCTGGACCGCTATCTGCGCAAGGGGGATTTCAGCGGCTTTGCCGTGGCGGAGAAGGGTTCGGAGCCGGTGGTGGAGCAGATCCTGCGGGCGGAATTCGGCAGGGGCGTCTCCCTCGAGGCGCTGGAGCGGGCCTTCCTGCCCGGCTCGCTGACCGCCTTTCTGCAATCCGCGGTCCAGCAGGCGCACCCGGAGCTCTCGGCCTGCGGGTCGATCTGCACGGAGTCCGGGGAGCGGGTCTCCGCCGCGGTGCGGGAGTCGGTCAACCGGGCCAAGGGCAGCCTCTGTGCCAGGGTGCGCAAGCGCTATCCCCAGGGGCGCGTCCGGGCGCTGCTGTCCGGCAATCCCTCCGTGAAGAAGCTGCAAAAGCGGGCGGACGCGGCCCTTGCCGAGGAGCGTGGTCTGCGCTCGGCGCTGCTCAGCGCGGTGCCGGAGCACTACCGGGACCTGTATCCGCTGGCCCGCCAGATGCGCCGGCGGTTCATACTCCACCTGGGCCCCACCAATTCCGGCAAGACCTACGAGGGCGTGGGGCGGCTCCACGGCGCGCGGAACGGCATCTACCTGGGGCCGCTGCGCCTGCTGGCCGCCGAGCAGTTCGAGACGCTGAACCTGAACGACGTGCCCTGCTCGCTGGTGACGGGGGAGGAACAGATCTGGATCCCCGGCAGCCGGGTGCAGTCCTCCACCGTGGAGATGGCGGACCTGAAGGCCCGCTACGACGTGGCCGTGATCGACGAGTGCCAGATGATCGCGGACCGCAACCGGGGCGGCGCGTGGACCGCGGCGATACTGGGCCTACGGGCAGAGGAGATCCACCTGTGCGCCTCGCCGGACGCCGAGGAGCTGCTGGTCCGCATCGTCCGGGACTGCGGCGACGAATTGACCATCGTGCGCCACGAGCGCATGACCCCGCTGGCCGTGGAGAAGGAGGGCTTCCGCTTCCCGGAATCCGTGCGCCGGGGGGACGCCCTGATCGTGTTCTCCAAGGCCCGGGTGCACGCGGTGGCGGCGGAGCTGCGCCGCAAGGGCTGGCGGGTGTCGCTGATCTATGGCGCCCTGCCGCCGGACGTGCGCCGGGACCAGGCGGTGCGCTTCCAGCAGGCCGACACGGACGTGGTGGTCTCCACGGACGCCATCGCCATGGGCATGAACCTGCCCATCGAGCGGGTGGTGTTCCTGGAGTCGGAGAAGTACGACGGGGACATCACCCGGCCCCTGCTGGACTCCGAGATCAAGCAGATCGCCGGCCGCGCGGGCCGCTACGGCCAGTACGACGTGGGCTACGTGAACGCCTTCGGCTTCAAGAGCGTCGTGGCCCGGGCGCTGAACAAGCCCCTGCTGCCGGTCACCGAGGCCGTCATCGACTTCCCGGAGTCGCTGTTGGGCATACCGCTGCCGCTGACCCAGATCATCAACCAGTGGCTGGCGATGAAGGACCGGGGCTGCTTCTCCAAGGCGTCCACCGCCCGCATGGAGGCGCTGGCGGCCATGATGGAGACCCGGCACACGGACAAGGCGCTGCTGTATCGCTTCCTGTGCATCCCCTTCGATGAGACGGAGCCGGACCTGCTGGTGCGCTGGCGGGCGATGTACCACGCGGAGTGCGCCCACGAGCACATCGACGTGCTGGCGGAGCTGCCGGAGCTGATGGATCCGGAGACCTGCACCGTGGAGCAGCTGGACGGGCTGGAGGCGGATTACCGGCGCTGCGACCTGTGCTGCAACTACGCCCGGCTGTTCCTGGAGGAGCCGGAGCCGGTCATGGAGACCATCCAGCGCCGGAAGTTCCTGATCTCCCAGGGCATCATCCACGTGCTGTCCACCCAGAAGCTGCAGCAGAAGACCTGCCCGGTCTGCCACAAGTACCTGCCCTGGAACTGGCCCTACCGGCTGTGCGACAGCTGCCACAACAGCCAGGACGGCTGGCGCGGCCCCGCGCCGCGGCGGGGGAGGAGGAAGAAGTGAATTTGGGCATATCGAAAGGGTCCGGGGACCGCGATTTGCGGTCCCCGGACCCATGTCTATGTCAACCCCGCGCGCGGCGTTTTCTCCGCGCCGGGAGGTTCTCCCGCGCCCGCCGATCAGGCGAACTTCGCGTACTTCGAGGACACCCAGCCGGTCTTCCCCTTGTAGCTCACCTTGTACCACTTCACGCCCCGCGCGTCCTTCGCGGTCTTCCCCAGGTACTCCGCCTTCGCGCCCTTCTTCATCGTCGTCGCGATCGCGTAGTCCAGCCCCGCGCCCTTGCGCACGCGCACGTTGCCCGTCGCCTTGATCGTCTCGCCGCTCTTGGTATCGCCGGACACATTGCCTTCGACCTGCTTGGTGTACTTCGAGGATACCCAGCCCGTCTTGCCGTTGGTGATGTGGTACCAGATCACGCCCCGCTCATCCTTCGCGGTCTTGTCGAACTTCAGCGTGGTCCCCTTCGACACGGTGCCCTTGGAGGCGTAATCCAGGCCGGCACCCTTGCGCACGTTCACGTTGCCCGTCGTCTTGATCTTCCCGTCGGCCAGCGCGGCCACGCTCGCCAGAACCATCACGGCAATCAGCAGAACAGCGATCAGTTTCTTCATCATCTTCATGGATTCGTCCTCCTTCGACTTCGTCTCTGTGTTTTCTGTGTTTCTCTCTTTGATGGCTCAAGTATACCACCCTCATTATCACACATCCGTCACAGATTTCGGCCTTATAGAGGATTTCCGTATTCTTTTATTTGCAGGTTTCTTTCAGGGGGAAATGAACTGCCAAAAGCCTTCCCCAGTGGGGAAGGTGGCCGAGCGAAGCGAGGTCGGATGAGGTCGTATTCTCAACAAGTTAGGCCAAGAAGCCCAAAGGACAGTTTTTTTGCGGCGGATTCCAGGCACAAGAATCTTCGGCGCTCGCCCACGCTGCGGTCGAGCTGCCTCGATTAAAAAGTGCCGGAGAATTCCGCCACTCCTCAGTGTGGAGCAGCGATAGAGTAAACATCATACGCCTACCAACATAAGTTTCCAATATTCTTCATTTACAATATTAGTTCATTTGGTTCCTGTATCACTACATATCAGATAACCTTTCCGTCTTCAATTCTCATTACTCGCTGGTCCCCACATAAGCGGCGGCATGTTTCTCAGAGGTGAATTTGCCAAGCCCTTCGGGATTGTCAAATTCAGTCGCGGAGCGACTAATTTTGCCTCCGGCAAAATTACCTTACGATTATAACGAGGTCCTCGACCGCAGCGTGGGCGAGCGCCGAAGTTTTGGCAGGATTAGGGAAACGGAATGTTTTCCGGGTCGCCGGGCAAGTATGTGCAGCACGGCGACAATCATACGGAAAACATGCCGCCAAGAAAATCCGTCCCTTGGTCTCCTTTCTATCTTGAGGGATTAACGAACTTATCCGTCCCTTGGTTCTATCTTCCATAAAATAATCAGCCCCGCCGGTGTGTTCCGGCGAGGCCGCAAATCAATTGAGACATCAAAACGTTCGCGCGCCGAGCATGGCGCCGCAGCTCTCCCGCACGATCAGGCTGCACTCCCGGATCTGGGAGTAGGAGCCGCCGCCGCCGTCCAGGCTGCCGATGAGCTCCTCGACGGCCGTGACGCCGTGGTCGAAGGGGTGCAGGTCCACCGTGGTCAGCGAAGGATTCAGGTAGGGGGTGAAGAACTGGTTGTCGCAGCCGATCAGCGCCACGTCCTCCGGCACGCGCAGCCCCATCCGCTGCAGCTGGCGCAGGGCGCCCAGGGCCACCAGGTCGTTGATGGCGATGATGGCGGTGGGGCGGGTCGCCGCGGAGGCGCCGCTGAATATCCGGTTTACGCAGAATTCCCCGGCCTGGGGCGTGAAGCCCGCGTCGGTGCGCATCTCCCGGTCGGAGGGCAGGCCCAGGCGCTCCATCTCCTCGTAGTAGGCCCGCCGCCGGGCGCTGGAGGAGCGCATGCCGCCGGAGCCGCCGATGAAGCAGATGCGCCGGTGCCCCAGCGTGACCAGGTGGGCGAGGGACTTGCGCACGCTCAGGGACAGGTCCGAGGTGATGTTGACGCAGCTGACGCCCTCCACCCGGGGCCCGATGGTGACGATGGGCATGCGCTGGGCGATGCGGCACAGGCGCCGGCGGATCTCCTCCGTCGTGCCCTGCTCCATGGCCGCGCCGACCACCACCGCGCCGGAGACCGGCAGCCGCGCGATGTTCTCCGCGGCGGTGTCCTCCGTGCCGTGGACGAACTCCGGCTGGCAGACGATCAGCGGCCGGCCCGCGCGGCGGGCGGCCTGCTCCGCGCCGGCACAAAGCATGCCGTAGTAGGGGTTGGTCAAATCGGAGATGATCAGCGCCAGGGCGCGTCCTCGGTTTGCCTCCGGCTGCTTCTCCACTGTCTGGCGGCGGTAGCCCAGCTGCCGCGCGGCGGCTTCCACCTTTTCCCGGGCCGCCGCGCTGGCGCTGCCCCCGGAGAGAACCCGGGAGACCGTCGCGACGGATACCTGGGCAAGCGCGGCCACATCGTTGATCGTGACAGGTCGCTGTTCCATGGCTCGCCCTCCTTCCTGCTATGGCTGTAGTATACCACAACGGAATGTAAATTTCAATGACGAATTACATTTCATTTTCAAGAAAACGGGCTGTTTCTTGAAAATGATTGAAATTATTTACGAAAAGTATTGACAATATCCCCTTTAAAACGTATAATGATGGCAAATCGTGAAAATAGTTTCACGTTGTTTCCAAATCTGACGGGCGCGCGCCCGTTGAGAAATAAAAGGAGGAACTACCCATGAAAAAAACGCTCGCTCTGGTTCTGGCAGCGATCATGCTGCTCTGCACGGCCAGCTTCGCCGTGGCTGAGGAAGGCCAGACCCTGACCGTCGTGTCCTGGGACGCCGGCACCACCCCCTATCTGATCGCCCAGAAGGAAGCCTTTGAGGCCTCCCATCCCGGCGTGACCATCGAGTACGTCGACGTCGCCTCTCAGGACTACGCCGTGAAGACCACCACCATGCTGGCCGGCGGCGATTCCAGCGATGTCTTCATGGTCAAGGAGATCACCGACCTGCTGAACTGGCAGGAGGCCGGCTACGAAGAGCCCCTGAACAGCTACATCGAGGCTTCCGGCTATGACCTCTCCGGCTTCGCGGGCATCGAGAGCAACTACGCCGTGGACGGCGAGCAGTATGCGCTGCCCTTCCGTTCCGACTTCTGGGTGCTGTTCTACAACAAGGATCTGTTCGACGCCGCCGGCGTTGACTATCCCACCAACGACATGACCTGGGAGCAGTACGCTGAGCTGGCCAAGAAGATGACCGGCGACGGCGTCTACGGCGCCCACTATCACACCTGGCTGTCCGCGGTCGTGAACTGGGATGTCTGCGACGGCGTGAACACCCTGATCGACGGCGAGTACGACGACCTGGCCTACTTCTACGAGCTGTACCAGGATCTGGAGGACTCCGGCGCCTGCATGTCCTATGACGAGCTGAAGGCCGCGGGCCTGCACTACTCCGCCGCCTTCGAGAACGGCAACATCGCCATGATGCCCATGGGCTATTGGTTCGTGTCCACCATGATCAACGCCATCAAGGACGGCACCTGCAACTTCAACTGGGGCATCGTGGCCGTTCCCCACAAGGAGGATGTGGCCGCGGGCTCTTCCTTCGGCAACCTGACCGGCGCCATGATCAACGCCAAGTCCGAGAACAAGGAACTGGCCTGGGAGTACATCTCCTGGCTGGCCGGCGAGGAAGGCTCCATCGCCACCGCCACCACCGGCACCCGTCCGGCGTGGGTCTCCGAAGGCGTTGCCGAGGCCATGGCCTCCGCTGAAGGCTTCCCGACCGACGATGCCAGCAAGGCCGCGCTGGTGCCCGTGTACGTGGGCATCGAGATTCCGGCTTCCGAGCACTCCTCCGAGATCAGCACCATCCTCAACGAGGAGCACAGCCTGATCATGACCCGCGAGTACACCATCGAAGAGGGCATCGAGGAGATGAACGAGCGCGTGGCCGAGGTCCTCGGCTGACCGCATCGCTCACAGACGGCATGACCTGAACGCATCGGCGGGGAAGGCGAACATCTCGCCTTCCCCGCTTTTTTGCGGGCGGACGCCGCGCGAGCGGCGGCCGTGGACCCGGTGAAGGATCGGGAACGGGGAAAGCGCCCCGGCATTCCCCGTTCCCGATCCTTCATTGACCGATGTGAAAGGAGAGAGGACCCCCATGAGCGCGTACAACAGCAGCGAGTACAAGCGGAAACAGAAAAAATTCGAGCGCAGGAAGGCACTGGTGGCCTATTCGTTCATCGCGCCGAACTTCATCGGCTTTGCGGTGTTCACCCTGGTGCCGGTGCTGTTTTCCATCTTCCTGTCCTTCGTGAGGTGGAAGGGCGGCGCCTTCAGCACCATGGAATGGGTGGGCCTGGGCAACTACGCGGACATCTTCAAGACCGCGAAGGTGGCCGAGAAGGGCCTGGGATACCTGTTCACCAAGGTGGACCTGGGCATCGCGCTGAAGAACACGCTGTTCTATACCATCGTCACCGTGCCGTTGACGCTGGTCTGCGCCGTGGCCCTGGCGCTGGCGCTGAACCGGGCCGTCAAGGGCGCGGTGGGCTTCCGCACCATCTTCTTCTTTCCCTATGTGGCCTCGATGGTGGCCATCTGCGTCTGCTGGCGCTTCATGATGATGAAGGACGGCCCCATCAACCAGCTGATCATGGCCATGGGCATCGACTACAACAAGAGCTGGACGGCGGACAGCGGCATGGCCATATGGTCCATCATACTGGTCAGCGTCTGGCGCAACATGGGTTACTACATGGTCATCTACCTGGCGGCGCTGCAGGGCGTGCCGAAGGACCTGTACGAGGCCGCCACCATGGACGGCGCCAACAAGTGGCAGCAGTTCTTCCACGTGACGCTGCCCCAGCTGCGGCCCACCACCTTCTTCGCCTCCACGATGATGATCATCTCCTGCTTCAAGATCTACGACGTGGTCGCCATCATGACCGAGGGCGGCCCGGGACGCTCCACGAAGATGCTGGTCACCTACATCTACGACGAGGCGTTCTCCAACTTCAACTACGGCATCGCCAGCGCCATCGCCATGGTGCTGCTGGTGATCGTGCTGATCTTCACGCTGGCCCAGTTCAGCATGGAAGACCGGTACGCCAACAACTGAGAGGGGGCGAAAGAGATGACGCAATTGGTTCAGAGCAAAAACGCGGGCGTTCGGCCCTCGCCGATGTATGTCGCGCTGAAAGCGCTGCTGTACGTGGTCCTGATCGCCCTGGCGCTGTTCACGTTGATCCCCTTCGTGTGGATGCTGTCCGCTTCCCTGAAGCTGGACCGCGAGGTGTTCAGCTACCCGATCCGCTGGATCCCCGAGGTGTTCCACTGGGAGAACTACCAGCTGATCTGGTCGAAGGTGCCGCTGCTGACCTACTTCAAGAACACGGCGACGATCGCCCTGCTGGTCACCTTCATCCAGACGCTGACCTCCTCCTTTGCGGCCTACGCGTTTGCCAAGCTGCGCTTTCCCGGTCGCAACACGCTGTTCATCTGCTACGTGGCCACCATCGCCGTGCCGTGGCAGACCTACATGCTGCCCCAGTTCATACTGATGCGCTCCATGGGCCTGTATGACACGCTGTGGGCCATCGTGGTGTTGCAATCCTTCTCCGCCTTTGGCGTGTTCCTGATGCGCCAGTTCTACCAGGGCATCCCCACCGAGCTGTGCGAGGCCGCCCGCATCGACGGCCTGTCGGAATACGGCATCTGGGCGCGGATCATGCTGCCGCTGTCCAAGGCCGCCATCGCCACGCTGGTGATCTTCACCTTCGTGGGCACCTGGAACGACTACATGGGCCCCATGATCTACCTGACCCGGGACGTCAACAAGACCGTGCAGGTGGGCCTGCGGCGCTTCATCCAGGAGAATTCCAGCGACTATCACCTGATCATGGCGGTGTCGGTGTGCAGCCTGCTGCCGGTGTCCATCGTGTTCCTGTCCCTGCAGAAGTACTTCATCCAAGGCATTGCCACTACAGGGTTAAAGGGATAACGGCATGTTTTCCGAATTCATCAAGGCGCATCCGCCGGGCAGGCTGGAGCTTCAGGCGCCCAAACTGTCGTCCTCGGACTGC
Source organism: Clostridia bacterium (assembly GCA_030530315.1). Classification (GTDB taxonomy): domain Bacteria; phylum Bacillota; class Clostridia; order Christensenellales; family Aristaeellaceae; genus UBA2862. Next base: position 11,433 of record JAUMVG010000076.1, read on the forward strand.
GATTGGATAGACGATTATTGCCTGTTTTACCGCACCTGCCCCTATCCCGTCCTGACGGCCAGCCAGTACATGGCCTTCGCCCGCGAAGGCGACCGGGCGACCTGGGAAAGGCCCTATTTCCTGCGCCGCAGAAAGCTGATCGCGGCGCTGCTGGACGCGCTTTACAACCTTCAGGGCCTGGATCCCGTCATCGACGGCCTTTGGCTGATCTGCGAGGAGACCACCTGGGTCATCAGCGCCCACAACGGCGCGGAGCACGCGGGCGTCGAGCCGACGCCGCCCCGGCTGCTGCCGGAGGGCGCGCCCTATGTGGATCTGTTTGCCGCGCAGACCGCCATGATACTTTCGCTGACGTCCGGGCTCCTTTCCGCGCAGCTGGATGCCATTTCCCCGACGATTCGCCGCCGGGTGAAGGACGAGATCGAGCGCCGGGTGCTGACGCCCTTTGAAACGCGGGACGATTTCTGGTGGATGGGCGTCATACGCCGGGATCTCTGCAACTGGACGCCCTGGATCGTCTCCAACGTGATGCTGACGGCGTGTCTGTGGGTGGAGGACGCTAAGAGGCTGTGGACAATCCTCCGGCGGGGCTGCGCCATGCTGGACCGCTATCTGGACTGCCTGCCGAACGACGGCGGCTGCGACGAGGGCGCGGGCTACTGGAGCATGGCCGGCGGCGCTCTGTTGGACGCGCTGGAGCTGCTGGAGCGGGTCACCGGCGCGCGGATGAATCTTGAGAACGACGAAAAGTTTCTGAACATCATGCGTTTCCCGATGCGGGCCTGGCTGTTCGGAGACTATTTCATGAACTATGCGGACTGCGACGCCCGCCCTTCCATCCCCGCGGAGCGGCTGCAATACGCCGGGGCCAGGCTGGGCGATCCGGAGCTTCTCGCTTTCGGAGTCCGGTTCCGGAATGAGAATACCCTATCCGACACGGTGGAGGACACGCCCCAGCTCTGGCGGCTGCTGAGCGCCTGGGCCCATCCTGAGATCGACGCGCCGGAGGCCCGTCCCCTGAGGGATGTGTGGCTGCCGGATCTGCAGATTCGCAACCTTCATCGCGGCCGCTACATCGCCCTGTCCTGCAAGGGCGGCGTGAACGCGGGCAGCCACAACCACAACGACTGCGGCAGCTTCATAGTCTGCTATAAAGGTTTGCCGGAGATCGTGGACGCGGGTAACATGACCTACACCGGCAAGACCTTCTCCGAGGAGCGCTACACCCTGTGGAACATCCGCTCCAGGTATCACAACGTGCCGCAGATCGGGGAGTTTGAACAGGCCGCGGGCTTGGCGCATAGGGCGCGCTCCGTCGAGCCGACCCCCGACGGCATGGTCATGGACATCGCTCCGGCCTATCCCGAAGCCGCGGGCGTTGAGATCTGTCAAAGGGAGCTTCGGGCGGACGAGTGCGGCGTCACCCTTCGGGACGTTGTGCGCACCCGGGAGCCCCGGACGCTGACCGAAGTATTCCTGATGCGCTGCCCGCCGGAGCGCTCCGTTATGACGATCACCCCCAGCGTCCCCATGCGGATGGAGGTGGAGGAGGTTCCCGTCGACGATTCCCGCATGGCCGAGAACTTCCCCCACAGCCTCTGGCGGGTGGCCTACAGCGCGCCCGCGGCGACCGCCCACGACATCACATTTCGCATTGAGAGGAACGACGCATGAACAGATACGCTGAAAACCCGCTGAAAACCCGGATGGACGTAGTCCGGCTCGCCTGTGACCTGATTGCGCCGCTGGTTCCCTGCCTGTCCCCGGGCAAGGCGCGGCTGCACCTGGGCGACACCGGGGCGGTGTACGACGCGGCCATCGCCGGCATGGAAGGGTATTCCCGGGTGCTGTGGGCGCTGGTGCCTATGCTGGCGGGAAAGTGCCCGGAGGCCGAACCCCTATGGGCCATTTGGCGCGAGGGGCTGATCCACGGCGTGGACCCGGATCACGAGGAGTACTGGGGGGACATCGGTCCCTTTGACCAGCGCATGGTGGAGATGGCCGTGATGGGCATGGCGCTGTGCATGATTCCCGACCGCTTCTACTTCGAACTGCCGGAGGCGGCCCGGCGCAACCTGTACCGCTGGCTCGACCAGATCAACGGCTACGACATGCCCCAGAACAACTGGCTGTTCTTCCGCGTGCTGGTCAACATCGGCTTTTTGCACGTGGGCCTGCCGGCGGACGAGGCGCGGCTGGAGGACGACCTCAATAACCTGGAGACCCACTACTGCGGCGACGGCTGGTACTACGACAAGCCCGCCCAGCGGGACTACTACACCCTGTGGGCCTTCCACTACTACGGAATGGTCTATGCCCGCTTCATGGCGGACCGGGACCCGGAACGCTGCGCCCGGTTCGCGGAACGGGCGAGGCTGATCGCCCCGCGCTTCGCCGCCTGGTTTGACGGCGAGGGCCGGGCGCTGCCCTATGGCAGGAGCCTCACCTACCGCTTTGCCCAGGGGGCCTTTTGGAGCGCCTGCGCCCTCTCCGGCGTGACGGCTCCCGGCCTGGGCTGGGGCGAAATCAAGCGCCTGCTGCTGGGCAACCTGCGCTGGTGGATGAAGCGGCCCATATTCGACCGGGACGGCGTCCTCACCATCGGCTACGGCTATCCCAACCTGATCTTTGCCGAGGGCTACAACGCCCCGGGCTCTCCCTATTGGGCCATGAAGGTGTTCGCCGTGCTGGCCCTGCCGGAGGACCATCCCTTCTGGCAGGCGGCGGAGGCGGATTGCGCGCCGCCTGCCGTATTGCTGGACGAGCAGGCCCGGCTGCTGCTGACCCGGGGGGCGGACAACCGCTCCGTGATCGCCTATACCGCGGGCAACCACGCCTACGAGCACGCCCACGAGGATGAGAAATACGAGAAGTTCGCCTATTCCACCCGCTTCGCCTTCTCCGTGACGAAGGAGGCGGGCACGCTCAAGAAGGGCGCGTTCGACAGCATGCTGGCCGTGAAGGGCGAGCGCGGCCTGTGGCACGCCCGCAGCGGCTTCGAGCGCTTCGCCCTGGGCGAGGGGGAGGTCAGCTTTACCTGGCGGCCCATGGACGGCGTGGAGATCGACACCCGGCTGATCCCGCTGGGGCCCTGGCACGTGCGCTGCCACACCGTGCGGACCGATCGTCCGCTGGAGGCGGCGGAGGGCGGCTTTGCCGTGGCGCGGGAGCTTCCCGGGCAGCGGCCTTGCGAGCCCCTGCGCAGTGCGGCTCAGGCGGGGGAGGACCGAGCCTCGGCGCGCTGCGGGGAGGGCTCCTGCGCCGTGTTCGCCCTGGCCGGCTACGCGCGGGGTGAGGTGGTGGAGGCCGAGCCCAACACCAGTCTGATGCATCCCCGGACGCTCATTCCCACGCTGCTGGCGACGCTGAAGCCCGGCGAGACGCGGCTGGTCTGCGCGGTCTGCGCGTCGGACGACGGCAGCCTGCCCGACGAAATACCCGATGAGGTGATGAAAATTGCGCAACAATGCCTGTGAGGCGCTGAAACGCGCCATTGAGAAATACCGCGCCACCGCGCCGCTGGCGGCGGCGGAGAACCTGCTGCCCTACCGGGGCGGCGAGGGCGGTTGGCTGGCTTCGCCCTTCGACGGCAACAGCTGGTGGACCGGCGGCTTCTGGCCGGGGCTGATGTGGCAGCTGTGGGCGGCGTCGAAGGACGACTGGTTCGCGGGCGAGGCCCTTCGCGCGGAGGAGCTGCTCACCGCCGAATTCAGGACCTTTGAAAAGCTGAACCACGACGTGGGGTTCATGTACCTGCTGTCCTGCGGCGCCCGCTGGAAGCTGACCGGCGACGCCCAGGCCCGGACGGACACCTTGCACGCGGCGAACCTGCTGATGGGCCGCTTCAACCCCGCGGGCTTCATCCGCGCCTGGAACGAGCCGGAGCGGGTGGGCTACGCCATCATCGACTGCCTGATGAACCTGTCCCTGCTGTTCTGGGCCACCGAGGTCACCGGCGATCCCCGCTTCGCCCATGTGGCCCGCATCCACGCGGACACCACGCTGCGGGAATTCGTGCGGCCGGACGGCTCGGTGAGCCACATCGTGGAGTTCGACCCCGGGACCGGGGCGCGGGCGCGGGAGCACGGTGGGCAGGGCTATGCCCTGGGCACCGCTTGGTCCCGGGGCCAGGCCTGGGGGCTGTACGGCTATGCCCTGGCCTACATGAACACCGGGGACGCCAGATACCTGGAGGCCTCCCGGAGGATCGCCGGGTTCTTCATGGACCACATCCGGCCCGACGGCCTGACGGACTGCGACTTCCTCCAGCCCGCCCAGCCGGAGCGGCTGGACAACATCGCCGGGGCCTGCGCGGCCTGCGGCCTGCTGGAGCTGGAGCGGCTGACGGGCGGCGCGGAGTACCGCCGGGCGGCGGAGGCGCTGCTGGACGGGCTGATCGACCGCTGCTGCGACTGGTCGACGGACCGCTGCGGCCTGCTGACCCACTGCACCGCCAGCTACCACGACGACGCGGCGGGCGTGCACACGAACATCGTCTACGGCGATTACTTCTTCGTCGAGGCCCTGGCAAAGCTGAACGGCACCGACCCGATGCTGTGGCGGAGGTAGAACTTGGAATTAGTCGGGCTGACGCCCAATTGAGAATTGAGAATGGAGAATTGGGAATGGTGGTGCAAATCCCTTCGGGATTTGTTTTGATTACGCCCCACAATTTGTGATTCTACGATGATTTGCCACCACTTAATCAGAGAAATCCGTAAGGATTTCAACATAAATTCTCAATTCCCAATTCTCA
>JAUMVG010000136.1 GCA_030530315.1 Clostridia bacterium
GCAGCGGGCTCCTCAGCCGCCGGCTGTTCCGCAACGAGCTCCTCAGTCGCCGGCTCCTCTTCCACGGGGGCCTCGGTGACCGTGGGCAGCTTGAAGACGTCGGATTCCTTTTCGTTCGCCTTCTTGTCCGCCACCACGACCGCGCGATAGCTCAGACCGGCATTTTCCTTGGTCACGGTGAACTCGTACTTCTCATCGGTGCCCAGCTTCTTCCAGGCGCCGTTGATCATCGCTTCCCAGCGGATGCTGTACTTCACGTTCGCCTTGCTGACGACCGCCTTCAGCGTGACCCTGTCGCCAAAGTGCAGCTCGCCGCCGCCCACGCGCTTGACCTCGACGCGACCGGTGAACTTCTCCGGCGCCGGCACGGGCGTGTTGGTCGCGACAGGCTCCGCGGTGGGCTGAGAGGGCTCGACGGTTGCCGCCACAGGCTGCTCAGTCACCACGGGCTGTTCAGCTGCCGCAGGCGCGGGCTCCTCGGCCTTCGGGGCTTCCGTCGCAGGCGCGGGCTCCTCAGCCTTCGGGGCCTCCGCCGCAGGCGTGGCTTCCTCCTTGACCTCCACCACCGGCGCGGGCGTGGGCTCAGTGCTCTCACCTTCCGCCAGCGCCATCACGGGAGCGGCAAGGATCAGTGCGGCCAGCAACGCTGCCATCAACTTGATCAGGTTCTTCTTCATCGTCGTCACCCTCCTGATTTGTTTGTCAATGCTGGTTTTCGTCGTCGTTCATTTGTGGCAACAGAGCCGGGTTGCACAACCGGTTACACAGGGAATTCCTCAGGCTTATCGTCAACATCGGAATTCTCTCTGCATCACTGTGCCCTCCCACTCGTTATCATTGCCGGAGAGCAAACTCTCCGGTGGGCCTCTCATGCTTCACTCGGACATGAAGACATACTCCGACCCTGATGATATATCACATGTATTATATATTAAATCGTAGTAAATTGCAAGGTTTTTTTATGGGTTCGTTTTTTTTTTAGGGGAGACAGCAATCTTCTTTTTTGGGGCGCAAACATGTCTATTTTTGCTTTTTTCTGGTTACGCGCTGCCAATTCTTCGCATTAATGTGTAAAATCATAACGTGAAAAAAAGCCCTCTCCGACACTGAATATACACAATTTTGCCCAATTCTTCGGCCTGACACGCGGCGCACACGGTCCTCTTTATGCTCGATGGGGGCGCTATGCCGCATATGTTACAAATCTATGACAGAGCCGGCGACAAAACAGCCCGCGCCAATGCGGCGCGGGGCTGTTTCTTCCTATATAATTGCCGTCGCTACGCGGCGGTGGGGCGCTGGGCGCGGGCTTCGCCCTTCAGGGGCAGCCGCACGGTGAACGTGGAGCCCTCGCCGAGGGCGCTTTCCACCTCCACGGCGCCGCCGCAGAGGTCCACGATGCGCTTGACCAGCGCCAGCCCCAGGCCGTTGCCCTCGGTGGCGTGGGCGGTGTCCCCCTGGTAGAACTTCTCGAAGACGCGCCGCCGGGTCGCCTCGTCCATGCCGGGGCCCTGGTCCCGCACACGGCACACCGCCGCGCCATTCTCCCGCCCCAGCAGCACCGTGAGCGTGCCGCCCTTGGGCGAGAACTTGATGGCGTTGTTCAGCAGGTTCACCCAGATGTGGTTCATCATCTCCTCGTTGCCCCGGTATTCCAGGGGCTCCAGCTCCACATCCAGCTCCAGCTCCTTCTCGGTCCACTGCTTTTCCAGCAGCAGGATGCACCGGCGCAGCTGCTCGTCCAGGGCAAAGTCGGTCCGGTCGGTGACGATGTTCTGGTTCTCCAGCTTCGACAGCAGCAGCACGTTGCTGGCCATATTGGCCAGCCGGTCGGACTCGTTGACGATGATGTCCAGGTATTCCCGGCGCTGCTCGTCGGTCAAATCGTCCCGCTCCAGCTGCTTGGCGAAGCCCCGGATGGACACGATGGGAGTCTTGAACTCGTGGCTGAAGTTGTTGATGAAGTCCTTGCGGAACATCTCCAGGCCGCCCAGCTCGCTGGCCATGTCGTTGAAGCTGGACACCAGCTCGCCCATGTCGCCGGGCACGTCCTCGGCGTCGACGCGCACGGAGAAGTCCCCCTGGGAGACCGCGTGCATGGCGTGCACCAGGTCGTCCATGGGCCGCAGCTTGCTGCGCCCCAGGCCCGCCGCCAGCGTCAGTATGAACACCATCATCAGCACCGGCAGGGCCGCCATGCGGAAGAAGGGGTTCACCAGCATGCCGAACAGCATCAGAAAGCCGTAGGCCGCGGCGGCCATCAGGCCCGCCGTGAGGATCACGCTGAACAGGAAGGTCCACAGCGTCATGTACAGCGAGTCCAGCCGGGGCCGGGAGGGCATGTGAAACCGGCGCCCGCCCTTTTGCTCGGCGGGCAGGCCGGAGGTCTCGTCGCGCCGGAAGGGATGCTTCACTCCTTCTTCACCGCCTTATAGCCCAGGCCGCGCACGGTGACGATCTCAAAATCCTCGCTGCCTCGGAAGTGGTCCCGCAGGCGGTTGATGTGCACGTCCACCGTGCGCTCGTCGGTCTCGGACTCCATGTCCCAGATCTCGTCCATCAGCTGCCGCCGGGTGAAGATCTTGCCCGGGTAGCTGAGCAGCTTGTAGAGCAGCATGAACTCCTTTT
>JAUMVG010000077.1 GCA_030530315.1 Clostridia bacterium
TGCCGGCTCCTTCATCAGTCCTTTTACCTTGTCGCTATTTTAGTGACATTGCCCCCTCGACGGGTGGTTTTTTGTGCCTTTCGCGTTCGTCCAGAATCGGCGTCAATCGGCCTTCCCGGCGGGGCGTCGGTCGAATTCAGGCTGGAAGCCGTCCAGCTTCAACATCTGCTCCATCACGACGATCTCGGCGTCGGCGTCCAGGCCCTCGTTGGAGAACATCGCGTCCAGATGCTTCTGGGCGGCGGTGCAGGCCATCTCCAGGCCTCGGCGGCAGGTCGCGCGCGCCTTGTCCAGCTCCGATTTCGAGACACCGGCGCGCTCGCAGCCGGTCACGTAGTCCAACAGCCGATGGGCGGTGGGCACATAGTAGCTGAAGAACTTCCGCGTCTGGTCGGCCTTTTCGGGGTGGTCGTTTACACAGGCCTGGATCCTGGCGGTCAGGTCCTCAAAGCGCCGTGCCAGCCGGCGCAGCTCATCGTCCTCCGTGACGGGAGGTGTGCTCGGCCTTGCCTCGGGCCTGGCGGCACTGGCGGGCTCGACAGCGCTCGCGCCCCTGCGGCGGACCTTGAGAAGGACCACGGCCAGGAGGACGAGGGCCAGGACCGCCGCCGCGATGGCCAGGGGGACGACGGGCTTCCCGGTGGTTTCCGCTGCGGGCGCCGCATCGGGAGCCTCAGTGGCAGGCGCCGCTTCGGTGGCTTCGGCGGTAGGCGTCACCTCTGTGGCCTCCTCCGGGGAGGCCGACGCGCCGCCGGGCAGGCGGCTGGCGGCGTAGTCCTCGTAGTCAAAATAGACGCTGGCGGCGCGGTGAATCTCCTCGCCATTGATGCTGTAGCTGTAAAGGAAGATCCGATCCACCAGGCACGGGTTGCCGCTCGCGTCCCGCGGCAGGCGGACATCCTCCCGGTAGACATCGGTCACAATCATGGGCTCGCTGAGCCTGTACGCGCCGGAGATCCTGTTGCCGTCTCCGACCATCAGCGTGACCTTCGTCTCGGGGTTGATCGTCACGGTTCCCAGCAGGGCGTCCGCCGGTGCGTCGGCGGCGCTCCATACGTCCTTCGGCAGGGTCATCTCGTAGACCGAGCGGGTCTTTCCGCCGTAGACGGTCACGCTCTCCTGGAAGAAAAACACGTTGTCGTCCTCAAAGGTATAGGTGACGCCATCCAGTTCAACGGTGTTTGGCTCGTTTTCCAGGTGCAGCTGCATGGCCTCCTGGCCGTAGTGCAGCGGCGACAGCTCGACGTCGCGCTCGCCCAGGGCCGGCACAGCCGACGCGAGGAAACAGACCAGCAGCGCCGCGGCCATCCAGGCCCGAGCGCGATGAAAACGCGGATACCCATTTCTTTGTTTCATGGAACCTACGCCTTTCTTTTGTGAGGATTTTCGACAGGATACCGACCTGTCAAAAAGTATATCCTGTCCATGCCTGCCCTGGCAAAATAACGCCGGCTGCGATATATCAATCCGGCACGGCACAGGAAAGGCAATCCCTAATCCCTATTTCCTATTCCCTATTCCCTGTTCCCTTATCCCTTTTCCCTCAGCCTCAATTCCCCAAAAACTCAAACCCATTGAAATTGTCATAGGCCCTCGGCGCGGTCAGGCCGCCGATGGGGCGGGTAGAGAGCAGCGTGCCGGTCCGGAACAGCAGGCCGAGCACGGGCAGCCGATCCACGACGGTCATCTGGATCTCGCTGTAGAGACGCTGCAGCGTCGCCTCGTCGGAGGCGCTGCGCACGCTCTCCAGCAGCACGTCCATGTTGTCGTTGCTGTAGCGGTTCAGGTTCAGGGACCCGCCGGACTTCAGCAGCTCCGTCAGGTCGGGGATCTCGCTCATGTTCACGCCGATCAGCGCCAGGTCGTACCGGCGCTCCTTGATGTACTCCTGGGCGCGGGCCTTGCTGAGCACGGTCACCTTCACATTGAAGCCCACGGCCTCCATGTACTCGGCGATCAGGTTGGCGGCGTTCTCGCGGATGCTGTTGGTGCCCTCGTTGTAGGTGATCAGGGTGATGTTCGGCTCCTCGAGCATGATGCCGCTGCGGCGGTTCAGCTTGCCGTTGCCGGTCATGTCCACCCAGCCCGCGTTGTGCATCAGCTGCAGCGCGCGCTCCGGGCTGTAGTAGTACTTGGCGCTCTGGCTCTCGTACAGCCAGCAGGTGGGCACGATGGGCACCTCGCACTGCACGGCCATGTCCAGGTAGGCGTTGGAGCTGAGCACGGCGCGGTCGATGGCGTACATCACCGCCTGGCGGATGTTCACGTCGGCCATCAGCGATTCGTCGCTCAGGTTCGGCACCAGCATCTCATAGGTCAGCGTGGGATAGTCGATGCTGGCCAGGTCCGAGAGCCTGCGGCTGAAGGAGGCCTTCGGGCTCTTGGTGGACAGCATGTCGATCTTCCGGGTGCGGATGGCTTCGATGGCGTCGCCGGCGTCCAGGTAGCGCTTGAGCAGTATGCTGGTCACCGCCGGCTGCCGCTTCCACCACAGCGGGTTGGCCTCCAGGCGGATGGTGCCCTCCTCGTTCTGCTGGATGTACCAGTAGGGGCCGGTACCCCGGGGCATCTCCTCCCACAGGGTCTCGTACTGCATCACGGGGAAGTTCATGGCGTAGAGCGTCATGTAGCTGGCGCTGCTGGCGTCCACCGTCAGGGTGTAGATGTCGCTGGCCTCCATGTTCTTGATCATCTGCAGCCGGGCGTAATAGGGGTTGCTCTCCCCGGACTGGATCAGCGTCTGGTAGCTGCGCACCACGTCGTAGGCGGTCAGCTCGTAGCCGTTGTGGAACATGATGCCGCTGCGCAGGTTGAAGGTCCAGGTTCTGCCGTCCTGGATCCAGTTGTCCGCCAGCATGGGCACGGGCTTCATGTTCTCGTCAAAGTCCACCACCGGCTCGTAGACCAGCTGGTTGACGCTGACCATGTTCCAGCCGGTGCAGGTGACCGGGCTCATGGAGGCGTAGCCCGGCTCGATGTAGCCGATCACCACGTCCGCGTTGACCATGTCCACCTGGGCCGCCGGGTTCTGGTCCTCCGGCACGCTGGCCTGGAAGCCGCCGCCCAGGTCCGAGGCGAGGTCCTCCGCCGCGCCGCCCGCGCCGAGCGCAAGGGCCAGCGCCAGGGCCAGCGCCAGGGCGCTAAGTCTCCTGCGCGTACAACTGTTCATACTTTTCATAATACCTCAATACGCGATCCACATAGGTCGCCGTCGCCTGGGAGGGGATCCGCGTCAGCTGACGGCCGTCCGGGCTGTTTTCCGGGTCGGCCAGCCATTCGTCCACCCTGCCCTGGCCGGCGTGATAGGCCGCCGTGGCGCAGGTCATGTCGCCGCCAAAGCGCCGGGACAAAAAGCCCAGGTACCAGCAGCCGTAGCGGATATTGGTCTCCGGCACGAACAGGCAGCCCTCGTCATAAGGCTCGTCGAACTTCTCCGCGATCCACTGGGCCGTGGTGGGCAGCAGCTGCATCAGCCCCTGGGCGTTCGCCTCGGAGACCGCCTCCGGCTGGTAGCTGGACTCCGCCAGGATCACCGCCGCCGCCCAGGCGGGATCGATGCCGCTGTCCGCGGCGCAGGCGCGGATCTGCGCCTCGTATTCCACCGGGTAATGCTGCACCGTGACCTGGGGCCGGCCGCCGAACAGCAGCCACACGCCCAGCCCGGCGAGGCCCAATACCAGCACGACGACCAGCGTCGCCAGCGTGATCCGACGGATCATCCGCGCCCGGCGCGCCCGGGCGCGCTTCTTTGAGCGCTTCACCTGCGTGGGCGCAGTCCCGGGCGAAGCGCCCCTGGCCCGCGTCTTCTCTCTCTTCTCCGGGGTCATACTGCCTCCGTGTATTCTTCCTTCCCGCCTCCGAAGCCGGTCGGCCGGAAAGGCGCTTCTCTTTCTTGGATCAGCCCTTCTCCGCCTGCCGCAGCGCCGCGCGGTAGAGCACCTCCAGCTCCGCCTGGGTGCGCTCCACAGGCTGGTCGGTGTTGATGGCGTGGGTGGCCCGGGCGTTGCGGGCCTCGGTGGGCATCTGGCTGTCGATGCGGGCCTCCGCCTGCTCCCGGGTCAGGCCGTCCCGGGTCACCACCCGGCTGACCTGCTTCTCCCGCTCCAGGTACAGGGCCCAGGTCTCGTCGCACAGGGCGTCCATGCCCGTCTCGAACAGCAGCGGCACGTCCAGGATCACCACCCGGGCGCCCTCCCTGGCGGCGGCGTCCATGCCCTCCAGCATGGTGCGCTGCACCAGCGGATGGATGATGCCCTCCAGCGCGCGGCGGGCGGGCTCGTTGCCGAACACCAGCTTGCCCAGGCAGGCGCGGTCCAGCGAGCCGTCCTCCCGGAAGGCGGCGTCGCCGAACACCCGCCGGATCTCCGGCAGGGCCGCGCCGCCCTCGGCGGTCAGCTGCCGGGAGATCTCGTCGGCGTCCAGGTGGACCGCCCCCAGCGTCTTCAGATACCTGGCGGCCTCGGACTTTCCGCAGCCGATGCCGCCCGTCAGCCCGACCACATAGGGCTTATTTGCAAGCACGCCAATCCCCTCCAATGGAAATATCGGTGCGCAGCGGCACGTCCAGGGGCATGACCCCCTCCATGCAGCGGCGCAGCAGGTCGCGCACGGCCTCCGCCTCGGCCTCGGGGGCCTCGACGATCAGCTCGTCGTGCACCTGCAATATCAGCTTTGCCTCGAAGCCCTCCTCCCGCAGGGCGCGGTCCACGGCGATCATCGCCAGCTTGATGATGTCCGCCGCGGTGCCCTGGATGGGGCTGTTCATGGCGCAGCGCTCGCCGAAGGCGCGCACCGCGTAGTTGCTGCTGTTCAGCTCCGGCAGGTAGCGCCGCCGGCCCATCAGCGTGGTGACGTAGCCCTGCTCGTGGCCCTTCTTCACCGCCGCGTCCATGTAGGCCTTCACGCCGGGATAGCGCTCGAAGTAGCGGTCGATGAAATCCTTGGCCTCGAACCGGCTGACGCCGATGTTCTTCGAAAGCGTGAATTCCGAGATGCCATAGACGATGCCGAAGTTCACGGCCTTCGACGCCGAGCGCATCTGGGAGGTGACCTCATCCAGCGGCACGCCGTAGACCTCCGCCGCCGTGCGGGCGTGGATGTCCTGGTCCTCGTTGAAGGCATGGATCATGGTGGGGTCCTGGGCCATGTGAGCCAGCACCCGAAGCTCGATCTGGCTGTAATCCGCGTCCACCAGCAGCCAGCCCGGCCGCGCCACGAACGCGCCGCGGATGGCTTTGCCCAGCTCCGTGCGCACGGGGATGTTCTGCAGGTTCGGCTCGGCGGAGCTGATGCGGCCCGTGGCCGTGCCCACCGGGTCAAAGCGGGTGTGGATGCGCCCGCTCGCGTCCCGCATGGGGATCAGCGCGTCGATGTAGGTGGACTGGAGCTTCTGGTACTTCCGGTACTCCAGCACCTTGCCGCAGATGGGCCAGTCCTCCTCGAGCTGCTCCAGCACCTCGGCGTTGGTGGAGACCTTCTTCTTCGGGGAGGGGATGCCCAGCCGCGTAAACAGCAGCTCGCCCAGCTGCTTGGGGGAGTTCAAATTGATGCGGATCGGCTCGGCGGCATCCTCGTCCGCGCCCCTTCTCCGGGCGTCCATCCGGCCCGCCAGGTCCGCGATCTCGTCCGTCAGCCGCTGGATGTGCTCCCGGAACTGAACGCCCAGCTCCTCCAGCACGCCGGCGTCCACCAGGAAGCCCTCCTTCTCCATGCCCCGCAGCACATAGGCCAGGGGCAGCTCGATCTGCCGGTAGATACGCTCCAGGTCGTTCTCCTGAAGCTGGGCCTGCTGCGCCAGCGCCAGCCTGCGCAACGCGGTGGCCGGGTGCTGGGCAAAGCCCTCCACGCCCTCCTGCTGGCACAGCGATTCGGCGTCGAAGCCCGGCCTCTGGGGGTTCAGCGCGTAGGCCGCCAGCATCACGTCGGTGATGTCCCCCCTGATGCGCTCCAGCGGCACCGGCGCGGACTTGATGTCCCACAGCGCCTTGGGGCAGTCCTTCTCCAGCAGCGGCAGCGCCGCCTCCCAGGCCTCCCCGTCGGAGATGCCCGGGGACAGCAGGTCGCCGCCCATGGCCATGCTCAGCCGCGCGGCGTCCGTGGCCACGCTGAACTCCGCCCCCGCGTATACGGCGGCCCAGCGGGCGCCCTCGGACAGTTCCACAATACGCGCCGCCAGCGCCGCCCGTGAATCGATCCGCTCCACGGGCGGCAATTCCTCCTCCTCGACCGCGGCCATCGCCGCGGCCTCCGGCTGGCACTGCTTCGCCACCTCGGTCAACCGGCGCAGCACGCCGTTCAGCCGCAGCTCCCTGAGCCTCGGTGCGGCGTTCATCAGGCTGCCCAGCTTCCAGGCCTCCGGCGTCACCGCGATGGGCGCGTCCCGGTCGATCTTCGCCAGGGCATAGCTCATCTCCGCCAGCGCCCGGCCCTCCATCAGCCGCTCCCTCAGCTTGCCCTTCTGCTCCGCCTCGGCGGAATCCAGCACCGCGGCCAGGCTGCCATACTGCTGGACGAGCTTCAGGGCGGTCTTCTCGCCCACCCCGGGCACGCCGGGGATGTTGTCGGAGGTGTCGCCCATCAGGCTCTTCACGTCGATCATCTGCTCCGGCGTGACGCCGTAGATCTCCCGGATGTACTCCGGCGTGACCCGCACGGTGTCGGTGATGCCCTTCTTGGTGTACAGTATGGTGGTGTGGGGGCCGGAGAGCTGGAAGGAGTCCCGGTCGCCGGTGACCAGCAGCGCCTCATCGCCCAGGGCCTCGCAACGCTTGGATACGGTGCCCAGGATGTCGTCCGCCTCGTAGCCCTCGCACTCCAGCGACGCGATGCCCATCAGGCCGATCATCTCCCGGATCACCGGGTCCTGGGCCCGCAGGTCGTCCGGCATGGGCTTGCGGGTGGCCTTGTAGCCGTCGTACAGCTTGGCCCGGAAGGTGGGCGCGTGCATGTCGAAGGCCACGGCCAGGCTGTCCGGCCGCTCCTCCTCGACGATCTTCAGCAGCATCATGAAGAAGCCGTGCACCGCGTTGGTGGGCGTGCCGTCCGGCGCGGTCATCGGCGTCTGCAGCGCGTGATACGCCCGGTACATCAGGCTGTATCCATCCAGTATGACGATCTTATCGGCCATGGCCGCGCTCTCCTCCCCGACCTCCGCCGGCCCCTTTCCAAGGGTTTTCGCGGAAGGTCATAACACTTCGATGATATTATAGCACACCTCGCGCCAAAACACAAATCCGCGGCCTTCCACACGGAAAGCCGCGAAAAACGCATGCGTCACGCCACGGGATATCTCAAATCAGGGCAGAAATCTTTCCGGAATGCGGAGCAATCTCAATTCCCAATTCTCAATCCCCAATTCCTTTAAGCTCTCTCCAGCGCCTGCTCCAGATCCGCGATCAGGTCCTCGGCGTCCTCCAGGCCGCAGCTGATGCGGATCAGTCCCGCGGGCACGCCCGCGGCCTTCAGCTGCGCGTCAGTCATCTGCCGGTGGGTGCTGCTGGCGGGGTTCAGGCAGCAGGTGCGGGCGTCGGCCACGTGGGTCTCGATGGCCGCCAGGCGCAGCGCCTTCATGAACCGGCTGGCCGCCTCCCGGCCGCCCTCCAGCTCAAAGCTGACCACGCCGCAGGAGCCCTTCGGCAGGTATTTCATCGCCCGGGCGTGATAGGGGCTGTCCGCCAGGCCGCAGTAGTTCACCGAGGTCACCTTCGGGTGCTTCTCCAGGAACTCCGCCACCGCCTGTCCGTTTTCGCAGTGCCGCTGCATGCGCACGTGCAGGCTCTCCAGGCCCAGGTTCAGGTAGAAGGCGTTCTGGGGGGACTGGATCGAGCCGAAGTCCCGCATCAGCTGGGAGGTGCACTTGGTGATGAACGCGCCGCCCATGCCGAACTTCTCGGCGTAGGTGATGCCGTGATAGCTCTCGTCCGGCGTGCACAGCCCGGGGAACTTGTCCGCATGGGCCATCCAGTCGAATTTGCCGCCGTCCACGATGGCGCCGCCGACGCCCACGCCGTGGCCATCCATGTACTTGGTGGTGGAGTGGGTCACGATGTCCGCGCCCCACTCGAAGGGGCGGCAGTTCACCGGCGTGGCGAAGGTGTTGTCGATGATCAGCGGCACGCCATGGGCGTGGGCCGCCCGGGCGAACTGCTCGATGTCCAGCACCGTCAGCGCCGGGTTGGCGATGGTCTCGCCGAACACGGCCTTCGTGTTCGGCCTGAACGCGGCGTCCAGCTCCGCGTCGGTGCAGTCTGGGGAGACGAAGGTCACGTCCACACCCATCTTCTTCATCGTCACGGAGATCAGGTTGAAGGTGCCGCCGTAGATGGTGGAGGACGCCACGATGTGGTCGCCGCAGGAGGCAATGTTGAACAGCGCGAAGAAGTTGGCCGCCTGGCCCGAGGAGGTCAGCATCGCGGCGGTGCCGCCCTCCAGCGCGCAGATCTTCGCCGCCACGTAGTCGTTGGTGGGGTTCTGCAGGCGGGTGTAGAAGTAGCCGCTGGCCTCCAGGTCGAACAGCTTGCCCATGTCCTCGCTGGTATCATACTTGAAGGTGGTGGACTGAATGATCGGTATCTGTCGCGGCTCGCCGTTTCCCGGCGTATAGCCGCCCTGCACGCACGCGGTGCCGAGGCCCTTGTATTCCATAGCGCGTTCCCTCCCATTGATTGCCGGCGTTTTCCCGCAGAATCCGCCGACCCGGAAAACGTTCCGATTTCCGGATCATATATCATTCCAATAAATCAGAAGCCCAGGTTGTCGTCCACCAGGATCACGTGGATGCGGTCCTTGTGCCTGGAGTAGCGGGTGATCAAAAACTGACAGCAGATCGTGTCCGGCGACTTGCAGTCCATGCAGGTGCCCAGCTTGGAGCAGGGCGTGGACAGGCCGAAGCGCTGGGCGTTGATGGGCGCGGCTACGTTCCGGGCCCGCTTCATGGCGCCGTCCAGGTCGCTGCACACCTTGTTCATGCCCACGATGAATACCACCTTCCGGGGGCCCTGGGCAATGGCGGAGACGCGGTTGGCGTTGCCGTCGATGTTGACCAGTATGCCGTCGTCGGTAATGGCGTTGGCGCTGGACAGGAACACGTCCGCGTCGTAGGCCGCCAGCATGGCCGCCCGCTTGTCCTCGATCTCATCCCGGTCGATGAAGTTGTAATTGCCGGCCTTCAGCGCCTTCACCAGACCGATCTCGTGGACGCTCATGCCGCCGCCCATGGTGACGGCGCTGCCCTCGGGGATCAGCGCCAGGGCTTGGGCGAGGGCGTCCTCGCGGTCCTTGGCGTAATAGCCGGTCATGTTCCTGGAGTCCAGGCCCTTGATGACCCGCTTCGCCAGCAGTTCGTTGCGCATGGTGATGTACTCGCTCATGGGAACCCTTCCTTTCCGTATGCTCCTGAGGTCTCTGCGTTTATTCCACCGTCACGCTCTTGGCCAGGTTGCGGGGCTTGTCCACGTCCAGGCCACGGGCCACGCTGATGTAATAGCCCAGCAGCTGCAGCGGGATCACCGCCAGGCTGCCCATGAAGTGCTCGTCCGCCTTGGGAATGTACACGGTGAAGTCCACGGTGTCCTCCACGCTGTAGTGGCCGAAGCTGGTCAGCCCCATCAGGTAGGCGCCCCGGGCCTTGCACTCCACCATGTTGCTCACCGTCTTCTCGAACAGGTCGCCCTGGGTCAACACGCCGATGACCAGCGTGCCCTCCTCCACCAGGCTGATGGTGCCGTGCTTCAACTCGCCCGCGGCATAGGCCTCCGAGTGGATGTAGCTGATCTCCTTCATCTTCAGGCTGCCCTCGAGGCTGATGGCGTAGTCCTCGCCCCGGCCGATGAAGAACACGTCCCGGGCGGAGGCGAACTTGGAGGCGAACCACTGGATGCGCTCCTTGTCCTCCAGCACCCGCTCCATCTTGCCGGGAATCGCCAGCAGCTCGTCGACGTAGTGGGCATAGGTGTCGTCCGCCACCCTGCCCCGGGCCCTGCCGAGGGCCACCGCCAGCGCGTACATCGCCGCGAGCTGGGCGGAATAGGCCTTGGTGGTCGCCACGGCGATCTCTGGGCCCGCCAGGGTGTACAGCACGCTGTCCGCCTCCCGGGCGATGGTGGAGCCCACGACGTTGACCACCGCCAGCGTGCGCGCGCCCCGCTCCTTCGCCGCCCGCAGGGCCGCCAGGCTGTCGGCGGTCTCGCCGGACTGGGAGATGATGACCACCAGGGAGCGCTCGTCCAGCAGCAGCTTCCTGTAGCGGAACTCGGAGGCCAGCTCCACCCGCACGGGCAGCTCGGCGATGTCCTCGATCACGTACTGGGCCGCCATGCCCACGTGCCACGCGGAGCCGCAGGCCACGATGTGCAGGGCGGAGACCGAGCGCATGGCCTCCTCCGTCAGTCCCGCGGCGGAGAGGTCCACCGCGCCGTCCTTCACGAGGCTGTTCAGCGTGTCGCGCACGGCGGTGGGCTGCTCGTGGATCTCCTTGATCATGAAGTGCTCGAAGCCGCCCTTTTCCGCCGCCTCGGCGTCCCAGGTGATCTGGGTGGGCTCCTTCAGCACCTCGTCGCCGTTCAGATCGTAGAACACGGCCTTGCCCGGGGCGATCCGGGCGGCCTCCAGGTTGCCGATGTAGTAGACGCTGCGGGTGTACTTCAATATCGCGGGCACGTCCGAAGCCAGGAAGGACTCCTCGCCGCTGATGCCGATGATCATCGGCGAATCCTTGCGGGCGGCGAAGATCTCCCCCGGGTAATCCTTGAACATCAGCGCCAGGGCGTAGCTGCCCCGCACGCGCACCATCATGCGGTTGATGGCGTCCACCGGGCCGATCTTGTACTTCTTATAATAATAATCCACCAGCTTGACGACCACCTCGGTGTCCGTCTGGCTGTAGAACTGATAGCCGTTGCGCTGCAACTTGGTCTTCAGCTCCGCGTAGTTCTCGATGATGCCGTTGTGAACGCCCACCACGTCCGATTCCACGGTGCCCGAGCCCGAGCCCTTGCAGTTGCCGCTGACGTGGGGGTGGGCATTGGTCTGGTCCGGCTCGCCGTGGGTGGCCCAGCGGGTGTGGCCGATGCCGCAGCTGCCCGCCAGGGCGCGTCCGTCGTCCGTCTTTTCCGCCAGGTTGCGCAGCTTGCCCGTGGCCTTGACCACCTCCGCCAGCCGCTCGCCGTCCCGCACCGCCAGGCCCGCGGAGTCATAGCCGCGGTACTCCAGCCGCGACAGTCCGTCCAACAGGATCGGCGCCGCCGGGCGCGCGCCGGTATATCCAACAATTCCACACATAGGCAATGTACCTTCCATTTCTTTCGCGCCTCGGGCGGGATAATCCCACCGAACGCGTCGGGTCTATGGGCTATTCTACCATCGTCCACCCGCTGCTGTCAATCTCAGGGAGGGCAGGAGGCGAAAAAAGAGCGCGGGTTCCATGAACAACGCAGGCACATGACCCTCGGATCTATGGGGGCATGTGCCTGCAATGATATGTATGCTCGAATAGAAATGAAAGGCCCGGGTTCCCGCGCTTGAATCAATGGCGCGGGAACCCGGGTAGTTAATCGCGGCAGCAATTGCCTCCAGGCGCAGCCTGGTCAGTCCGCGATCGCGGCCTGCGCGGCAGCCAGACGGGCGATCGGCACGCGGAACGGCGAGCAGGACACGTAGTCCAGGCCGACCTTGTGGCAGAACTCGATGCTCGACGGATCGCCGCCGTGCTCGCCGCAGATGCCCAGGTGGATGTCCGGGCGGGTCTTGCGGCCGGCCTCGGCAGCCATCTTCACCAGAGCGCCCACGCCGGTCTGGTCCAGCTTGGCGAAGGGATCGAACTCGTAGATCTTGTGCTCGTAGTAGGCGCCCAGGAACTTGGCGGCGTCGTCACGGGAGAAGCCGAAGGTCATCTGGGTCAGGTCGTTGGTGCCGAAGGAGAAGAACTCGGCCTCCTTGGCGATCTCGCCGGCGGTGACGGCCGCGCGCGGGATCTCGATCATGGTGCCCACGTGATACTTCATGTCCACGCCGGCATCCTTGATGATGCGGTCGGCGGTGGCGACCACGACGTCCTTGACGAACTTGAGCTCCTTGACCTCGCCGACCAGCGGGATCATGATCTCGGGCACGATGTTGTACTCGGGATGCTTGCGGTTGACGTTGATGGCGGCGTTGATGACGGCCTCGGTCTGCATCTCGGCGATCTCGGGATAGGTGACGGCCAGGCGGCAGCCACGGTGACCCATCATCGGGTTGAACTCATGCAGCGCGGAGATGGTCTCCTTGAGCTCGTCCACGGAGATCTTCATCTCCTCGGCGATCTCGACGATCTCCTCCTCCTTGGTGGGCAGGAACTCGTGCAGCGGCGGATCCAGATAGCGCACGGTCATCGGACGGCCCTGCAGGACCTCGTACATGGCTTCGAAGTCGCCCTGCTGATAGGGACGCAGCTTGGCCAGCGCGGCCTTGCGGGTCTCGACGTCCTTGGCCACGATCATCTCGCGGACGGCCTTGATGCGGTTGCCCTCGAAGAACATGTGCTCGGTGCGGCACAGGCCGATGCCCTCGGCGCCGAACTTGACGGCCTGCATGGCATCGCGGGGGTTGTCGGCGTTGGTGCGCACGCGCAGCCTGCGGACGCTGTCGGCCCAGCCCATGAACCGGCCGAAGTCGCCGGAGATGGACGCCTCGGCGGTGGGGATGGCTTCGCCGTAGATCTTGCCGGTGGAGCCGTCGACGCTGATCCAGTCGCCCTCGTGGAAGGTGCGGCCGCCCAGGTCGAACTCATGGTCGCGCATCTTGATGTCGGAGCAGCCGGAGACGCAGCAGGTGCCCATGCCGCGGGCCACGACGGCCGCGTGGCTGGTCATGCCGCCGCGCACGGTCAGGATACCCTGGGACGCCACCATGCCCTCGATGTCCTCGGGGCTGGTCTCCAGGCGGACCAGCACGACGCGGTGGCCGTGCTCGGCCCAGCGCTTGGCGTCCTCGGCGGAGAACACGATCTGGCCGCAGGCCGCTCCGGGAGAAGCCGCCAGGCCTTCGCCGATGGGGGTGGCCTTCTTCAGGGCCTTGGGGTCAAACATGGGATGCAGCAGGCTGTCCAGCTGCTTGGGCTCGACGCGCATCACAGCTTCCTTCTCGGTGATCATGCCCTCGTCCACCAGGTCGACGGCGATCTTCAGGGCGGCGGCGGCGGTGCGCTTGCCGTTGCGGGTCTGCAGCATGTAGAGCTTGCCATTCTCGATGGTGTACTCCATGTCCTGCATGTCCCTATAGTGCTTTTCGAGGTTGTCGGCGATGGTCTTGAACTGCGCGTAGACCTCGGGCATCTCGTCCTTGAGCTGGTCGATCTTGCTGGGGGTGCGGATGCCGGCCACGACATCCTCGCCCTGGGCGTTGATCAGGTACTCGCCGAACAGCTTCTTCTCGCCGGTGGCGGGGTTGCGGGTGAAGGCCACGCCGGTGCCGGAGCGGTTGTTCAGGTTGCCGAACACCATGGGCATCACGTTGACGGCAGTGCCCCAGGAATAGGGGATGTCGTTCATGCGGCGATACACGTTGGCGCGGGGGTTATCCCAGGAGCGGAACACGGCCTTCACGGCCTCCATCATCTGCTGATAGGGATCGGTGGGGAAGTCCTCGCCCTTCTGCTCCTTGTAGTAGGCCTTGAAGCGGGCGACGAGCTCCTTCATGTCGTCGACGTCCAGATCGATGTCGTTGGTGACGCCCTTCTTCTCCTTGATCTCGTCGATGATGACCTCGAAGGTCTTCTTCGGGATCTCCATCACGACGTCGGAGAACATCTGGATGAAGCGGCGATAGCTGTCATACACGAAGCGCTCGAACTTGGGATCGGGGTTGCCGGCGATCAGGCCCGCGGCGACCTCGTCGTTGATGCCCAGGTTCAGGATAGTGTCCATCATGCCCGGCATGGAGGCGCGGGCGCCGGAGCGCACGGAGACCAGCAGGGGGTTCTTGGCGTCGCCGAACTTCTTCTCGTTGATGGCTTCGATCTTGGCCAGGGCCTCGTCGATCTGGGCCTGGATGTCGGCGCCGATGGTCTTGCCGTCTTCATAGTAACGGGTGCAGGCTTCCGTGGTGATGGTGAAGCCCTGGGGCACAGGCATACCCAGAGAGGTCATCTCCGCCAGGTTGGCGCCCTTGCCGCCCAGCAGATTCCTCATGGTAGCGTTACCTTCGCTGAAAAGGTAAACATACTTCTGCATGCTCATTCATCCTCCCGATTCATTTTTGGTGGTGTCAGCAGTGTATTTTCCATTATTAGCAATTCATTCTACACTAAACCATTCTCTTTCACAAGCACTTTTCAGTTAACATTTCCCTGTTTATGCGATTTTGCTAAATTTTTGTCCATTTTTCTGCCATTCATACCCATGGGCGGCGCGTTTTACGCAATCGCCGTTGACGCCGTGGCAAAAAAGGCGCATAATTAGAATGGAAAAATGGTTGGATCCGTTTTTCAACTGAACGATATTCGAGCGGGGGGTTCCATGTCCCACATCATCACTGGGGTCGATCGCTCCAGCCCGGCGGCCCGGGCGGGCATCCGGCCTGGCGACCGGCTGGCGCGCATCAACGGCGTGACCATCATCGATTTCATCGACTACCAGGCGCTCACCGCCCAGCGGAGGCTGACCGTGCAGGTCCTTCGGGACGGCGCGCCGGTGGATTTCGCCATCCGCAAGGACGAATACGCGCCCCTGGGGCTGAACTTCGCCTCCCCCATGATGTCCGGCACCCGCCTGTGCTGCAACAAGTGCCTGTTCTGCTTCGTGGACCAGCTGCCCGGCTGCGCCCGGGAGACCATGCGGGTCAAGGACGACGACTGGCGCATGAGCCTGATGATGGGCAACTACGTGACGCTGACCAACGTGTCCGACCGGGAGCTGCAGCGCATCATCGACCGGCACTGCTCCCCCCTCTACATCTCCGTACACTGCACGGACCCGGACCTGCGCACCCACGTGCTGGGCACGCCCCGGGCGCGGCGGCTGATGCCCCAGCTGAAGGCGCTCTCCGACGGCGGCATTGAGTTCCACTGCCAGTGCGTGCTCTGCCCTGGCATCAACGACGGCCCCGCCCTGGACCAGACCATCCGGGAGCTCTCCGCCCTGCCCGGCGCCCGTTCGCTGGCGCTGGTGCCCGTGGGGCTCACCGGCCACCGGGAGGGCCTGACCGAGCTGCGGGTCTACCGGCCCGAAGAGGCCCGGGCCGTCCTGGAGCTCTCAGAGCGCTGGCGCGGGCGGCTGCTGGAGGCGCGGGGCACCCGCTTCGTGTTCCCCTCGGACGAGTTCTACCTCCAGGCCGGGTGGCCGATCCCCCCGGACGAGGCCTATGAGGATTACGAGCAGATCGACGATGGCGTGGGCCTGCTGCGGCTGCTGGACACCGAGTTCCGGGACGCCTGGGAGCAGCTCCCCGAAAGCCTGCGCCGGGCGACCCCCGAAGGCGTTCGGCTGGCCATCGCCTGCGGCAAATCCGCCGGGGAATTTATTCGCCAAATGATGCAGGATTATCCCGTCGCCGGGGCGAATATCTCGGTGTATGCCCTGGAGAACACCTATTTCGGCCCCACCGTCACCGTCTCCGGCCTCATCACCGGCGGCGACCTGACCCGCCAGATGGCCGGGGTGGAATGCGAGGCGGTCATGATCACCACCTGCATGCTCCGGGACGACCAGGTCTTCCTGGACGACATGACCCTGGACGAGGCCGTCCGCAGCCTGGGCAGGCCCGTGCGCCCCGTCGGCCGGCGGGGAGAGGACCTGCTGAACATGATCCTGGAGCTCTCGGGTTCGGATATCAGGATCGAGTAATAGAGTTTAGTGTGTAGAGTTTAGATCATAAAGGTCAATGAACGAAACGGACTCGCCTGAAAAGCAATCCGGTATTCGTCGCGGGAGCGCAAGCTTTATTTCGCATCTGTTCTGCGCGTGGCTGACTCTCTCAAC
>JAUMVG010000078.1:0-3175 GCA_030530315.1 Clostridia bacterium
CTCGCTTCGCTCGCTTGCCCGCGGGTTTCACCTGCGTCTTGCCCCTTCCAGGCTGCGCTTGCAGGCTCAGCCCTCCCTTTGGTCGGGCGCTTTTACCCGCCCCGCGGCCTGCGCTACTCGCTTCGCTCGCTTGCCCACGGGTTTCACCTGCGTCTTGCCCCTTCCGGGCTGCGCTTGCAGGCTCAGTCCTCCCTTTGGTCGGGCACTTTTTCCCGCCCCGCGGCCTGCGCAACTCGCTTCGCTCGTTTGCCCGCGGATTTCACCTGCGTCTTGCCCCTTCCGGGCTGCGCTTGCAGGCTCAGCCCTCCCTTGGGTCGGGCGCTTTTGCACGCCCCGCCGACGCGCTTCAATTCTCAATTCCCAATTCCTAATCCCTGATCACGTACCCCACCCCGCGCACGGTCTGCACCAGCCGCACGCCGAAGGCGTCGTCGATCTTGCCGCGCAGGTAGCGCACGTACACGTCCACGATGTTGGTCTCGCCGAGGTAGTCGTACCCCCACACCCGTTCCATCAGGGTGCTGCGGCTGAGGACGATGCCCTTGTTCTCCAGCAACGCCTGGAGCAGGGCGAACTCCCGCTGGGTCAGCTCAATGGGGTGGCCGTCGTAGCTGACGGTGTGCCGGCCCACGTCCATGCTCAGGGCCCCAGCGGCGAGCACGTGGGTTTCAGGGGCCCGGCGCTGGGACTTGCGCAGCGCCGCCCGGATACGGGCCAGCAGCTCCTCGATCTCAAAGGGCTTGGTCATGTAGTCCTCCGCGCCCATGTCCAGCCCGGCGACCTTGTCCATCACCGAATCCCGGGCGGTGAGCATGATCACCGGCGTATCCACTGTGCGGCGGGCGCGGCGCAGCACCTCCAGGCCGTTCAGGCCGGGCAGCATGATGTCCAGCAGCGCCAGGTCGTAGCCGCCGCCCTCCAGCTTCTCCAGGCCGTCCCGCCCGTCGAAGGCCTTGTCCACCTCGTAGCCCTCGTGGATCAGCTCCAGCTCCACGAACCGCGCCAGCTTTTCCTCGTCCTCGACGATCAGAATTTTCTCCGCCATCGCTTCCTCCTGTGATTGTCCCACCAACCCAGTAAACCTCGGTTCTTCACTTTTCCCTGTGGAGTCTATACCACCTCATCCGCCCCTTCGGGACACCTTCCCCTCAAGGGGAAGGCTGCTCACCAGGGGGGAAGCCGGGAGCCTCAGGCTGAATGGCTTAAGCCAGGCAAAGCATCTGAGGAGCTTCTCACAAGTTTCCGTGAAGCGCCAAAGCGTCCCGATTTCCTGATTTTATACAATTCCAATCAGCGCAGGGCGGTCGGGCTTCCGCCCGATCGCCCCGCGCGCCGTATCTACGCAACCGCCCGTTCGGCGCACATCCCGCGTCGTTCGCGTCACTTCTCGCCGGTGACCTCTTCCTTCACCCGCTCGGCCACCTCGGCGGCCTTGTCCATGGCGTGGTTCACGCTCTCCCGGCCCAGCTCGTTCCCGCTGAAGCTGTAGCGGAACCCGGCGAACAGGCCGATCACCAGCAGCGGGATGCAGACCCAGAAGGCGAAGAGCACCAGCAGCACCAGCACCAGCACCGGCATTTCGAGCAGCAGTTCCTCACCCCTGCGCACCTCGAAGCGGTTGCGGTTGCCCAGATTGAAGGCGCTCCGCAGCAGCTCGCCCAGGCCCTGCACCACGCCCCGGCGGCGGGCCTTCGCCTGTTCCCGGCGGCTCGGCTCCTCCGCCGCCTCGCGGCGGGTGGAGTAGGCGGCGTTCTGCGCGCCGTGCTCCTTTTCCAGCAGCAGCGCCGCGTCCAGCATCTCCCAGTCGCAGCTCTCCAGGGCGGTCTTGGCCTCCTCCAGGCTCACATTCATCTTCTCAGCCAGCTTTTCAACCATCTCATAATGCGTCATTTGTTTTGCCCTCCGTTTGATTTGATGGGCCCATTATAACGCCCAAAAATGAAATGCCAAGAAAACTGGATTAGAGGAACATTAGAAATGCTTCAAAGGTTTCTGAACGCAAAGGGGCCGGCCCGCGGGAGCCGCCCCCTGTGACATTCGTTTCTTTATTGGTAGCGATTCTTCGCGAACCGCCAGCCGTCGCGGCACATGTCGTCGATGTCCCGCGTGGCGTGCCAGCCCAGCATCTCGGCGGCCCTGTCCGTATTGGCGTAGCACTCGGCGATGTCTCCCGGGCGCCGCTCGGCGATGCGATAGGCGATGGGGTGTCCGCAGGCCTTCTCGAAGGCGTGGACGATCTCCAGCACGCTGGTGCCCTTGCCTGTGCCCAGGTTCACGGCCACCGCGCCGGCGTGGTCCTTCACGTAGTTCAGCGCCGCCAGGTGGCCCAGTGCCAGGTCCACCACGTGGATGTAGTCCCGCACGCCGGTGCCGTCGGGAGTGTCGTAGTCGTCGCCGAACACCGTCAGCTGCTTCAGCTTCCCGGCGGCCACCTGGGCCACATAGGGCAGCAGGTTGTTGGGGATGCCGTTGGGATCCTCGCCGATCAGGCCGCTCTCGTGGGCTCCGATGGGGTTGAAGTATCGCAGCAGGCAGACGCGCCACTCGGGGTCGGAGGCGGCGATGTCCCGCAGCATCTGCTCGATCATCACCTTGGTGTAGCCGTAGGGATTGGTGGCGGAGGTGGGCATCTCCTCCCGGAAGGGCACGGGGTTGTTCATGCCGTACACCGTGGCGGAGGAGGAGAATACGAGCTGCTTCACGCCATGGGCGCGCATCACTTCGGCCAGCACGATGAAGCCATACAGGTTGTTGTCGTAGTACTCCAGGGGCTTCTGCACCGATTCGCCCACCGCCTTCAGGCCCGCGAAGTGGATCACGGCGTCGATAGCGTGCTCGCTGAAGGGCTTCTCCAGGGCCTCGTGATCCCGGATGTCCGCCTCGTAGAAGGCGAAATCCTTGCCGGTGATGGTCCGAATGGCGTCCAGCGCTTCCGGCTTGGAATTGACAAAATTGTCCACGATGACGAGCTCATGGCCCGCGTTCAGCAGCTCCACGCAGGTGTGACTGCCGATGTATCCGGCGCCGCCGGTGACCAGGACCTTCATATGGAAACCTCCTCGGATTGTTGTGATTGAGATTTATTTCGGCAGGCTCAAGGGCCGAATTGAGAATTGAGAATGGGGAATTGCGAATTGAAGGATGCCGCTGTCATCAACATCGCAGGGGCAGCGAC
>JAUMVG010000078.1:3185-15845 GCA_030530315.1 Clostridia bacterium
AGCGACACGCCGCCGGTTTCAATTACCAATTCCTAATTCCTCATTCCTAATTCCTCATTAATCTTCACCCTGTGCCGCCGGGCGGCATCGCGAGCCTACAGCTCCGTCCTTCCCTGATACGCCCGCAGCAGGGTCACCTCGTCGGTGTACTCCAGTTCGCCGCCGACGGGCACGCCGTGGGCGATGCGGGTCACCTTCACGCCCATGGGCTTGATCAGCCGGGAGATGTAGGCCGCGGTGGCCTCGCCCTCCACGTCCGGGTTGGTGGCCAGCACGACCTCCTTGATCTCCCCGGAGGCCAGGCGGGTCATCAGCTCCCGGATGCGGATGTCGTCCGGGCCCACGCCGTCCATCGGGGAGATGACCCCGTGCAGCACGTGGTACATGCCGTTGTACTCCCGCATGCGCTCCATGGCGTTCACGTCCCTGGGGTCGCGCACCACGCACACGATGTCCTTGCGGCGGCTGTCGTCCCCGCAGATGGCGCAGGGGTCGGTGTCGGTGTAGTTGCCGCAGATCGGGCAGAAGTGAATTTGCTTCTTTCCGTTGAATATGGCCACGGCCAGCTCGCGCACCTGCTCCTCAGGCAGTGAGATGATGTGATAAGCCAGGCGCTGCGCCGTCTTGCGGCCCACGCCCGGCAGTTTGGAGAGCTGGTTCACCAGCTTGGCGATCGCCTCGATTTCGGCCAAGGGATTCACTTCCGTTCGTCAGTTTGCTATGCAGGGAAAGGTGCCGGGAATCATCGGCTCCCGGCTCCGCCCCAAAGGTGATGTCCGTCCGGGAAAATCAGAACAGGCCCGGCATGTTCAGGCCGCCGGTCAGCTTGTTCATCTCCCGCTCGGTGGTGTCGTTGGCGGTGCGCAGCGCCTCATTCACGGCGGCAAGCACCAGGTCCTGCAGCATCTCCACGTCGTCCGGGTCCACGGCCTCGGGCTTGATCGCGATGGAGAGCAGCTCCTTCTTGCCGGACACCTTCACGGTCACCATGCCGCCGCCGGCGCTGGCCTCGTACTCCCGCGCCTCCAGCTCCTCCTGCATCTTGGCCATCTGCTGCTGCAGCTTCTGCGCCTGCCGGGCCAGCTGCTGCATGTTGCCGCCGCCCATCATGCCGGGAAATCCGCCTCTTGCCATTGTTCTACCGTCCTTTCCTGCGGCATCGGGCCGCACGTCGATCCGCGCCGGGCCGTGCCTTCCGTCGAAAGGCTGTTCCGGGCGCGTTCGCAAATTTTCACAGGATAATTATAGCATAAAAGCCGCCGCCGCGCAACGGCTTTCACGGGCAAACCGCACAGCCTCGTTCATGCGCGCCAGGACAAGGCGACCTCATCCGTGTCAGCCCTGCGGGCTGCCCCTTTGGGCGGCGCGTCAGGTTTATACTATACACCGCCCATCCAGCCCGATCCGGCAAAACCCACCGACTCCGGCCGAAACTGCTTGAAAGCGCAACAATCCCGTGCTACAATAATAATGGCTTTATGTGTGCATGCCCTTTCGGCGCGTTGCCCTCGCGGCCGCGCCAAATATACCCTCTCAAGGAGACGTTCATGGATAAAACCTCGAAAAACGAAGGCTGGAGCTCGATCATACGCCCGCGAAAGGGTTGGTTTGACATCGACTTCAAGGGCCTGGTGCGCTACCGCGACCTGATTTTATTGATGGTCAAGCGCAACTTCACCATCCTCTACAAGCAGACGATCCTCGGCCCCGCCTGGGTGGTCATCCAGCCCTTTTTGACCACGCTGGTGTTCACGGTGGTGTTCGGCAACCTGGCCGGGCTGCCCACCGACGGCGTGCCGAAGTTCCTGTTCTACATGGCGGGCAACATCATGTGGCACTTTTTCGCCCAGTGCCTGACGGTCACCTCCGACACCTTCGTGAAGAACAGCAAGCTGTTCGGAAAGGTCTACTTCCCGCGGCTGGTGATGCCCTTTGCCACGGTGCTGACGGAGATGATCAACTTCGCGGTGCAGTTCGTGCTGTTCATCGTGTTCGTGGTCATCTACGCCGCCAGGCCCGACAGCGGCGTGGTGCCCAACTGGCAGCTGATCCTGCTGACGCCGCTGATGCTGATCCAGCTGGGCCTGCTGGGCCTGGGCTTCGGCATCATCATCTCCGCGCTGACCACCAAGTACCGCGACCTGGCCATGCTGGTCACCTTCGGCGTGCACCTGTGGATGTATGCCACGCCCGTGACCTACTCCGCCTCGATGATCGCGGACAAGTACCCCCACCTGCTGGGGCTGTACATGCTCAACCCCATCACCCCCATCATCGAGCTGTTCCGCGCCGCCTACCTGGGCGTGCCCCGCTACTCCTACGGCTACAACCTGCTGTCCGTGGGCGTGACCGCGGCGGTGTTCATGATCGGCGTGATCCTGTTCTCTCACACGGAAAAGACGTTTATGGATACGGTCTGATGGAATTGGGACTTAGGAATCAACTATTGCGCGGTGAAGTTCGCGGCAGCAGCTATTCCTGCTCCCTGTTCCCTGTTCCCTATTCCCTGATCGAAAGGATTCAACCATGTCTGAACGCGTTCTCGAAATAGACGGCGTCTCCAAGCAGTACCGGCTGGGCATGATCGGCGGCGGCACGCTCCACGGCGATTTGACCAGCTGGATCGCCCGCAAGCGCGGCAAGGAGGACCCCAACGTCAAGATCGGCAAGGAACACCTGACCCACAACCAGAAGTTCTGGGCCCTGAAGGACGTGTCCTTCAACGTGGACCGGGGCGACGCCGTGGCCCTGCTGGGCCGCAACGGCGCGGGCAAGTCCACCATGCTGAAGCTGATCAGCCGCATCACCGCCCCCACCGAGGGCGAAATCCGCATCCGGGGCCGGGTGGCCAGCCTGCTGGAGATCGGCACCGGCTTCCACCCGGAGCTCAGCGGCCGGGACAACATCTACCTCAACGCCGCCATTCTGGGCATGAACCGGGCGGAGACCACCCGCAAGCTAAAGGAGATCGTGGAGTTCTCCGAGATCGAGCAGTTCATCGACACGCCGGTGAAGCGCTACTCCAGCGGCATGTACGTGAAGCTCGCCTTCGCCGTGGCTTCTCACCTGGACCCGGACGTGATGATCTGCGACGAGGTGCTGGCCGTGGGCGACCTCGCCTTCCAGCAGAAGTGCCTGACCAAGATGTCGGAGATCGCCCGCAGCGGCCGCGCCGTGCTCTACGTCAGCCACAACATGCGCACGGTCTCCCAGCTGTGCAACCGCGGCCTGTACCTGGACAGCGGCCGACTGACCTACGACGGCACCGTAGAGCGCGCCATGGAGCTCTACGGCGGCAGCAGCGCCCGCAGCGTGTCCCGCAACCTGGACGAGGTGCCCCGCACCAAGGACCGGGGCGACACCATGCGCATGCTTGCCATCGACTTCGAGGACACCCAGTCCCTGGAATATGAGATGGATTCCGCCATGCAGTTCCGGCTGACCAGCGTGGCCCACATCGCAGAGCCCCGGCTGCGCATCCGCCTGATCCTGCAGAACAGCATCGCCACCCCCATCGCCATGACCCAAACCGAGCCGTTTGAGGTGCAGGCCGAGGAGACCTTCACCCGGCGGATCCGCTTCCCGCTGGACGGCATCGCCCCCGGCGAATACATCATCAAGATGTCCCTGATCTCCGGCACCCCCCGAGGCCGCACCAACTATTACGACACCATCGTGGATGTCAGCCGCTTCGTCATTACCGACGACCCCGCCGTCAACGCCGGCTTCATCTGGTCAGAACGCCTGTGGGGCAACGAGCGCCTGAAGCCCCTGGAAATGCTATAATCCGCCGCCGTGCCGCGGGCATTCGTGCCCGCGGCGCGCGTTGTGCTCGGGAATGATTGTCGGCGCGTCCCTGAACGCTTCGCTATGCCTGCGGCAAACTCCCCGCCGCGGGCTATAATGGATATTGGAAAGACATGCTTACACGGAGGGATCGCCCATGAAGAAGCTCCGACTGGTCTTCGCCGCGCTGCTGCTGGCAGCGCTGTGCCTCGCCCTGCCCCTGTGCGCCCGGGCGGAATCGCCCCGGAAACTGACCGTGATGGTGTACATGTGCGGCAGCAACCTGGAGAGCGGCTACGGCTCCGCCTCCGCCGATTTGGAGGAGATGCTGGCCTCCGGCTTTGACAGCGAGCAGGTCTCCCTGCTGGTCATGACCGGCGGCACCGAGGGCTGGGTCCTCGGCTTCGACCCCGCCACCCTGACCATCAACGAGATCGGCAGGCGCGGCGTCCGCGCCGTCTGGCGCGAGGAGACCGCCAGCATGGGCGTGCCCGAGACATTGTCCACCCTGCTGAACTTCGGCGTGGAGCGCTTCCCCGCCGAGGACTACGCCCTGATCCTGTGGAACCACGGCGGCGGACCCATGGAGGGCGTGTGCTGGGACGAGCTGTTCTCGATGGACAACCTGTCCCTGTCGGAGCTCACCCAGGCGCTGGACGCCTCGAACCTGCCGGAGAAGCTGAGCTGGATCGGCTTCGACGCCTGCCTGATGAGCAGCGCGGAGGTGGCCTCGACCCTCGCGCCCTACGCGGACTACATGATCGCCAGCCAGGAGACGGAGCCCGCCCCGGGCTGGAACTACGCCTTCCTGAACGGCCTTGAGAGCGACGCCGACGCCCGGGAGACCGGAAAGCGCATCGTGGACGCCTACTTCGACGGCATGGCGGGCATCCGGGACACCGTCACCCTGGCCTGCACGGACCTTTCGAAGATCTCCGGGGTGACCGAGGCCATGGACGCCTTCTTTGAACCGGTGGCCGAGGACCTGGACGCGGACAGCTTCGCCCGGGTGTCCGGGCTGCGCCAGGCGGCGGTGGGCTTCGGCAAGTCCGTCCGTGCCGCCGGCGAGGACGGCTACGACCTGGTGGACCTGGGCGATCTGGTGCGGGAGTACGGCGAGGACCCGACGCTTTCCGGCGCCGCCCGGGCCTTCGCCGAGGCCCTGGACGAGGCGGTGGTCTACTGCCGCTCCAGCGCCGAGGGCGCCAGCGGCCTGACCGTCTATCACCCCTACGCCAACAAGGCGAAGTATGCCGCGCGCTGGGGCAAGGACTACCAGGCCCTTGCGTTCAGCGACGGCTATCGGAACTACCTGAACCGCTTCGGCGCGCTGCTCACCGGCGAGGTGATGGCGGACTGGTCCGGCCTGGACACCGCGGACGCCGGTCTGGACGAGCACAACGACCAGCTGTTCTCCCTGCAGCTGACGCCGGAGCAGGTGGCTACCTTCTCCTCCGCCCAGCTGCTGGTGCTGGGCACCTCCTTTGACGAGTACAACCAGTCCGCCTACACGCCGCTGTACATCAGCGAGGCGACATTGGACGAAAGCGGCCTGCTCACCGCCGCGTACACCGGCCGGGCGCTCTACCTCACCGACGGGGAGGGCGAGCCCATCACCGGGCCCCTCAGCTTCCTGGGCGGCAGCGAGCCGGGCCGCTACACCACCCTGGCCGTCTACTGGGACAACCCGGTGTTCTTCTACGCCACCCGCACGGACTACGCCGCCTACACCTTCGACGAGCCCGACAGCGCCGACGGCAGGGTGGAACTCTACAGCCCCAGGATATGGGACGACGCGTCCGAATCCTACACCAACCGCATCTCCCTCGACGAGAGCAAATATCAGCTCCTGGGCTTCTGGCACGACCTGCGCATACTGCCCAAGGGCGGCGGCATCCTCCCGGGCTTCAATCAGTGGCAAGAATACAACGCCATGCAGTTCAACGCCATCAGCCTGCCCCAGGAGTGGGGACTGCGCTTCATGGACGATCAGCTGACGGGCACCCAGCTCTTTGCCACCTTCCAAGTGACGGACATCCAGCAGAACACCTTCTGCAGCCCGCTGATCCCGGTGGGCAACCCGAACCTCAGCCCGCTGGTGCTCTCCCCCGGCGCGGTGGAAAACGAGGCCTTCCGGCTGGAGACCTCCGCGGAGCTGAACACCGCCGCGCTGAACCCCAGTCTGAACCTGAACTTCAAGTTCACCAACCTGACGGACGCGAACGTCAGGATCAGCTCCAGCCCCACCGTGCTCAACGGCAAGCGCCTCACCGACGTCTCCGTCACCGCCCACACCAATGAGACCATTGAGCCCGGCCAGTCCGTCAGCGGCAAGGCGCTCTTCACCGCCTCGGCGCTGGAGGACCTGGAGGCGGTCACCTCCATAGGGTTCACCATCGCGCTGCGCGACGCCGACTCCTACGATCCCATCGGCGAATACCCGGTGCGCTTCGACCTCTCCGGCTGCGACGCCGAGGCGCTGGCCTTCGTCGAGCGGGAGCTGCCGGGCAGCACGGAACACGTCGCCGATCCCGTGGAAACCGACTACGCCCGCCTGAAGGTCAAGGCGCAGATGAACGCCGGCGCGCTGACCCTCGTGCTGGACCTGGAAAACACCGGCGACATGCCCTACAACTACAGCTTTACCAGCCTCTGCCTCGACAACCGGCAGACCGGCTTGCCCTGGGCCATCTCCCAGCCCGTCGACCCCGGTCTCAGCGCCATGCGAACGGTGGTTCTCAACCGCAACGACATGTCGCTGTGGGGCCTCGGGACCTTTTCTGAACTCAACTGCACCATGAAGGTCAGCGATCCGGAGACCTACGCCACCGTCGCGGAGATCCCGCTGAGCTTTGAGATCAAGCCGCTGGACGCCTCGCACCTGGCGCCGGTCGCGGTCAGCCCCATCGCCGAGGGCGAGGCCAAGGGCATTCACTGGGAGCTGCTCGCCCTGGGCGATAGCGGCGGCGGGGACGTCGTGGGCCACGTGCGCATCGACAACCAGAGCGGGCGGAAGCTGGTCACCACCCCTGCCGTGGCGTTCAACGGCGTCGTGGTTCTGGAAGGCGCGTCCACGGGAGATTTGAACATCGCCCCCGGCAAGGACTACGTCTGGACCTTCGACACCATGTACAACCACGCGCTGAGCCAGGGGTACATCGGGTTCGATCCGGATGGCTTCGACTTCACCTTTGAAAGCCACCTGCCGCTGGACCGACTGATGAACCGTCACGGCTTCGACGAGATCACCTCCGTCACCTTCGTGCCGGAGATGACCGGCGTCAGTGCCTCCGCCACCCTGGCGCTCCCCGAGCCCGTGCCGCTGCTGGACAACTCCGAGGGCATGGCCATGCCCGACGGCGCGCCGATCCTGGAGGGCCCCGTCCACGCGGAGCTGTACGCCGTGGCCCTGGGCTCCAGCGGTGTCTCCCTGTGCGTGGAATTCGCCAACGACACCGACCGGGACGTGTGGCTGTCGCTGCAAAATGCCCGCATCGGCGGCGAGTCTCTCAGCTTCAACTACAACGACGACCGCTTCCTGCTGCCCGCCCGCTCGGCGCTGGACACCTCCTTCGCCATCAACACCAACTACGCGCTGGAGGAGGGCACGGAGATCCGCGACCTGAGCTTTGAATTCGAATGGCACGACGGCAGGGACACCGTGACCATCGAGAGTCTGGACGGCGTGCACGGTCCGGGCCTGGGCATCTTCATGACGCCCGACCAGCTGACCATCACCCCCGCCCGCATCGGCGGCTGACGCGCCGCCCCGATCTGATGGGCTCTCAAACAACCTGTGGAGGGATCGCCCATGAAGAAGCTCCGACTGGCCCTCGCCGCGCTGCTGCTGGCAACGCTGTGCCTCGCCATGCCCTTGTGCGCCCGGGCGGATTCGCCCCGGAAGCTGACCGTGATGGTGTACATGTGCGGCAGCAACCTGGAGAGCGGCTATGGCTCCGCCTCCGCCGATTTGGAGGAGATGCTGGCCTCCGGCTTTGACAGCGAGCAGGTCTCCCTGCTGGTCATGACCGGCGGCACCGAGGGCTGGGTCCTCGGCTTCGACCCCGCCACCCTGACCATCAACGAGATCGGCAGGCGCGGCGTCCGCGCCGTCTGGCGCGAGGAGACCGCCAGCATGGGCGTGCCCGAGACATTGTCCACCCTGCTGAACTTCGGCGTGGAGCGCTTCCCCGCCGAGGACTACGCCCTGATCCTGTGGAACCACGGCGGCGGACCCATGGAGGGCGTGTGCTGGGACGAGCTGTTCTCGATGGACAACCTGTCCCTGTCGGAGCTCACCCAGGCGCTGGACGCCTCGAACCTGCCGGAGAAGCTGAGCTGGATCGGCTTCGACGCCTGCCTGATGAGCAGCGCGGAGGTGGCCTCGACCCTCGCGCCCTACGCGGACTACATGATCGCCAGCCAGGAGACGGAGCCCGCCCCGGGCTGGAACTACGCCTTCCTGAACGGCCTTGAGAGCGACGCCGACGCCCGGGAGACCGGAAAGCGCATCGTGGACGCCTACTTCGACGGCGCGGAGGCCCTCGGGGACGGCGTCACCCTGGCCTGCACGGACCTGTCCCGGGTGGGTTCCCTCACGGACGCCCTGGACGACTTCTTCGGCGGCATCGGCGAGGACCTGACCCAGGAGAGCTTCGCCAAGTTCTCCGCCCTGCGCATGACCGCCTCCGGCTTCGGCAAGGCGGTGCGCGCCGCCGGCGAGGACGGCTACGACCTGGTGGACCTGGGCGATTTGATCCGCAGCTACGGCGGCGAGGACAGCCCCGCGGCCCGGGCCCTGGACCAGGCGGTGGTCTACAGCCGCTCCAGCGTCAAGGGGGCCTCTGGCCTGTCGGTCTACCACCCCTACGCCAACAAGGCAAAATACGCGGAGCGCTGGGGCGACGAATACCAGCACATCGACTTCAGCGACGGCTACCGCGGCTACCTGAACCGCTTTGGCGCGCTGCTCACCGGCGCGGGGCTGGCGGACTGGTCCGGCCTGGAGGCCGCCGGGGACCAATTGACCGAGGAACAGGAAAACCTGTTCACGCTGCAGTTGACCCCGGAGCAGGTGGCCACCTTCGCCTCCGCCCAACTGCTGGTGCTGGGAATCCCGGACACCAGCGCCGAGCAGTTTGAGTCCTTCGGCGTGCGCGAGAGCGACCGCCCGCTGGCCGCGCTGTACGCCCAGCCGGCCCAGCTGGATGAAAACGGCCTGCTGACCGCCGCCTACTCCGGCCGGACGCTGTACGTCACCGGCGCGGACGGCCAGCCGCAGATCGGCCCCATCAGCTTCATGATGTCCGACGACGGCACCTTCTACGCCACCTTTGCCTGGTACTACGACTCCAGCAACCGGGAAAACGAAGAGACGGCCGTCACGGTGCGCATTGACTTCGTGCTGGATGAGGACGGCCAGCCTATCGTCACCGGCACCCGGGTGTGGGACGAGGTCACCCAAAGCTACACCAACCGCATCCCCGTCGACGAATACCGCTACACCTACCTCCGCTTCCGACACCTGCTGCGGACGGAGCCCCAGGGCGTGGACACCCTGCCCGCCTACCGGGACTGGCCCATCTACAACGCCATATACGAGCAGTACATCGCCATGCCCCAGGACTGGCAGCTGCGCTTCTTCGACGAGCAGCTGGCCAACCTGCAGCTCTACGGCACCTTCCAGGTCACCGACGTGCAGCAGAACACCGTCAGCAGTCCACTGGCGCCGCTGAAAAACCCCAATGTGACCTCCATTCCTGTGATCCTCGAGCCCGCCGAAATCGGCGGCTGCCGCCTGAGCGCCGAGCTCCGGCAGAGCACCGCGCCCATCGGCTCCGGCCTGGTGCTGGACCTGACGGTGAAAAACCCCACCGACGAGGATTTCAAGCTGGACTTCGGCAAAATCGCCCTCAACGGCACCCGGGAGACCGACCGGGAGTGGCGCATCTACCAGGTGCCCGCCGGCTCCACGCAGGAAAGCGTCGAGCGCATCGATTCCATCCAGCTGTGCGGCCTGTCTGAGATCAATGAGATCAGCTGCGACATCCAGTGGGAGCGGGCGAGCGTGTGGGACTCCTACTCGGCCGACCCCGAGGGCACCGTCACCCTGCGCATCCGGCCGGAGAACTGCGATGTTTCCGGTCTTGCCCGGCGCCCCGACATCCTGGCGGAGGCCCAGGACGGCGGCGTCAAGCTGCGGCTGCTGGACCTGGGCTACAAGCGCTACCTGGATTACGACTTCGACGGCTGGCTTTGGGTCGTCAACGACAGCGAAGAACCCTTTGGCCTCGGCTACGACTGCGGCGTGCTGTTCAACGGCGTCCACGGCGAGGACTTCTGCCTCGTCGGCACGCCCATTCCCCCGCACATGGACCGCCTGGTGCGCTTCGGCTACTCCAATGGCCACTCCACCGTCCTGAAACTCGCCAACGGGGATTCGGACGTCGTGCGCACCGTCGACCACCTGCTCCAGCACGCGGGCGTGGAGGTTGTCTCGGAGGTCAGCCTGTTCCTCGAGCGCTTCAGCCCCAGCAAGGCACGAATCGTCACCTTCAATCTCGAGGAGCCCTGGCCCATCCCGGCGGCCGCACTCCGGCCCGAGGTGACCCGGTATGACGTCGAGGGCACCCTCCTGCTGAGGGGACCCGTCAGCGCCACGCTGGAAACCGCCTTCGTGGGATCGCAGGGCATCGTCCTCGGCGTGACCCTGCGCAACGACACCGACGACTTTGTCAACCTTGAATACATGGCCCCGCGCGTCAATGGCGAAAAAGCCCGCTTCTACCTCAACAGCAACCTGCTGGCCCCCCACTCCGTCCAGGCCGTCAGCTTAAACCTGAACTACGGCGAAGTCCCCATGGGCGGCCAGATTCAGGATTTCAGCTTCTTCTTCCGCAGCAACGAATATAACACCGCGCCGGTAAAGATCACCCTGGCGGAGCCGGCGCCCATCGATGCTGAAAAGGGCGTCCGGCTGACCGGCGACAGCCTTGCCTGCACGCCCGTGTTCTTCTGACCGACCGCGCCTCGGGCGCGACTCCAACGACGAAAGGAAGCCTTCCCATGATCGCAGAAATTCTCTCCGTGGGCACGGAGCTCCTGATGGGGCAGATCGCCAACACCGACGCCCAGTACATCTCCCGCCGCCTGTCCGAGCTGGGCATCACCCTCTACCGCCACACCACCGTGGGCGACAACCCGGCCCGGGTGAAGGAGGCGCTGAACGAGACGCTCTCCCGCTCGGACATCGTCATCACCACCGGCGGCCTCGGGCCCACCGAGGACGATCTGACCAAGGAGATGGTGGCGGAGTACTTTGGCCTGGAAATGCGGCTGGACGCGCCCAGCCTGGAGGCCATCGAGCGCGCCATCCTCCGGGGCGGCCACCCCATGACCGACAACAACCGCAAGCAGGCCTACTTCCCCGAGGGCGCCTTCATCATGCCCAACCGCTGCGGCACCGCCCCGGGCTGCGTGGTGGAGGCGGACGGCAAGGCCGTCGCCGTGCTGCCCGGCCCGCCCCACGAGCTGCAGGACATGTTCGAGTGCCAGCTGGCGCCCTGGCTCGCCCGGCGCAGCGGCGCCCACATCGAATCAAGATTCCTGCGGGTGTTCGGCATCGGCGAATCCAGCCTGGAGGTCCAACTGCTCGACCTGTTCCACTCCGACAACCCCACCCTGGCCCTCTACTGCGGCCCCGGCGAGGTGCAGGCGCGAATCACCGCCATGGCTCCCGACAGCGCTGCGGCGCTGGACATGATCGCCCCCGTGGAGGCGGAGATCCGCCGCCGGCTCGGCCGGCACGTCTACGGCGAGGGTCGGGATCTCTCCATCGAACGCGCCGCGTTCCGACTGCTGCAGGCCCGACGCGAGACCCTCTGCGTCGCCGAGACAGGCTGCACCGGCGGCCTGCTGGCCTCCCGGCTGTCCGCCCTGGACGAATCCGCGGCCGCGCTGATCGAGGCCCGCGCCATCCTCACAGACGATGGCCTCGCGGCTCTGGGCGTCGACCCCAAAGCCGATCCACTGCCCGCCGCCGAAGCGCTTGCGACGGCGCTGCGGCAGCACAGCGGCGCGGACTGGGCCATCGCCGTCGCCGGAAGCGTCAAACCCGAAGGCGGCGCCTTCTCCGCCTCCGCAGGCATCGCTGTGGCCGGTCCAGACGGCGTTGCCGGCGAGGCCCGCGCCTTCCGGGGCACCCGCGCCT
Organism: Clostridia bacterium; assembly: GCA_030530315.1. Taxonomy (GTDB): domain Bacteria; phylum Bacillota; class Clostridia; order Christensenellales; family Aristaeellaceae; genus UBA2862. The sequence goes on from JAUMVG010000078.1 coordinate 15,181, forward strand.
ACCTGCGCACGCTCTGCGCTTCCTGGGCCCTGAACCTGCTTCGCCTGCGCCTGGAGGCATGACGTCAGCCCACCCGCGGTACAGCCTCTTCGCCCCCTCGGACTTTCAACGCCGCGCGTCTTTCGGGGTGCCCAGGCTTATCTGCGCACGCTCTGTACTTCCCGAGGCCTGATCCTGCTGCGCCTGGGGCATGACGGCAGCCTGTCCGCAGTACAGCCTCTTCGTTCTCCCCTCCTCCCGGCGCTGTGCATCTTCCCTCGCTGCGCGCGCCGGGCTTAACCAAAGAAAAAAGTCCAAAACACAAAAAAAGGTATTGACAATCCCCCGAAAACATGTATAATATATATCGTTGCCGACGCAATGAGGCACTTGAAGCCGGATGCTGAAAGGTGTCGCGAGTCGATCAGATGATAGGCTGGCGTAGCTCAATTGGCAGAGCAGCTGATTTGTAATCAGCAGGTTGCGGGTTCAAGTCCCATCGCCAGCTCCATCTATGAAGCTGACACGGCAACATGGGAAATGTGGGTAGGTTCCCGAGTGGCCAAAGGGAGCAGACTGTAAATCTGCCGCGGAACGCTTCGGTGGTTCGAATCCACCCCTGCCCACCATCTATCTGCGGGAATGGCGGAATTGGCAGACGCGCTAGATTCAGGTTCTAGTGATCA
>JAUMVG010000137.1 GCA_030530315.1 Clostridia bacterium
GGCGGGGGTCGGTTTATTTTCACGGCAGCAAAAGCATGGGACCACCCGCAAACACCGGCCCCCTGCGCTTGAATCAGTGGCGCAGGGGGCCGGGTTATGCGTCGCGGCAGCAATTGCCAATAGGCTCGTGAGGTCGGCGCTCTGCGCCGACGAGCAGCGTGGCCATTTGGCTGGCCCGCCGCGAAGCTGCGGCCCGCATTGGCGGGGACGCAGCCGAACCGGCTACTTGGCGAATTCCACCGCGCGGGTCTCGCGGATGACGTTGACCTTGATCTGTCCGGGGTACTCCATCTCCTTCTCGATCCGCTTGACGATCTCGCGGGCGAGGATCAGGGTGCCGGCGTCGTTCACATCCTCGGGCTTGACGATGATGCGCACTTCGCGGCCGGACTGGATCGCGTAGCAGGTTTCTACGCCGTCGAAGGAGTAGGCGATGGATTCCAGCTTCTCCAGGCGCTTGATGTAGTTCTCAAGCGACTCGCGCCGCGCGCCGGGACGGGCGGCGGAGATGGCATCGGCGGCCTGCACCAGCACGGCCTCGACGGACTTGGGCTCCACGTCTCCGTGGTGGGCGGCAATTGCGTTGACCACCAGGTCGTTCTCGCGGAACTTCTTGGCCAGGTCCGCGCCGATGGTGACATGGGTGCCCTCGACCTCGTGGTCGATGGCCTTGCCGATGTCGTGCAGCAGGCCCGCGCGCTTGGCCAGGGTGACGTCCGCGCCCAGCTCGGCGGCCATGACGCCCGCCAGGTGGCTGACCTCGATGGAGTGGCGCAGCACGTTCTGGCCGTAGGAGGTGCGGTAGCGCATGCGGCCCAGCAGCTTCACCAGCTCCGGATGGATGCCGTGCAGGTTGGTCTCGAAGATGGCCTGCTCGCCGGCCTCGCGGATCTGGTTGTCCACCTCGCGCTTGGCCTTCTCCACCATTTCCTCGATGCGGGCGGGATGGATGCGGCCGTCCATGATCAGCTTCTCCAGGGCGATGCGGGCGACCTCGCGGCGCACCGGGTCAAAGGCGGAGATGATCACGGCCTCCGGCGTGTCGTCGATGATCAGGTCGACGCCGGTGGCGGTTTCGAGGGTGCGGATGTTGCGGCCCTCGCGGCCGATGATGCGGCCCTTCATGTCGTCGTTGGGCAGCGCCACCACGGAGACGGTGGTCTCCGCCACGTGGTCGGCGGCGCACTTCTGGATGGCGAGGGAGATGATGTCGCGGGCGCGCTTGTCCGCCTCTTCCTTCGCCTTGGCCTCCACCTCGCGCACCATCACGGCGGCGTCGTGGTAGGCGTCCTTGTGAATCCGATCGATCAAGATCTGCTTGGCCTCGTCGGCGGTCATGCCGGCGACGCGCTCCAGCTCCTGCTTCTGTCGGTCGTGCATCTCGTTGGCTTCCGCTTCCAGGCGCTCGGCTTCCTTATACTTTTCGTTCAGCGCCTCCTCGCGGGCCTCCAGGTTGTCCAGCTTTTTGTCAAATGCCTCTTCGCGCTGGTTGACCCTGCGCTCAAGCCGCGAAACTTCGCTGCGGCGGTCACGAACTTCTTTATCAAGCTCCGACTTCAAGCGGATGATCTCTTCCTTGGCCTCCAGGACGGCTTCCTTCTTCTTCTCCTCAGCCTTGTGGGTGGCGTCCTCCAGCATATTGGCGACAAATTCCTCCGTCTGGCCGATCTTCTTCTCCATGCCGTTCTTGTGGTACAGATAACCGGCCGCCAGGCCAATGGCCAACGCAATCAGCGCAATCAATGCGACGATTGGCCAACTCAAAACCACATACCTCCTTCTTCAATCAATTAAAATGGCTATTCGCTATTTGCATGCACACACACTTGTCGCAGTTTACATGACAACAGAATTATTGTAAACCCTGCCATCTTCGATGTCAAGCAAAGAAATCATTACCGTCAGTTTACGTATTGCGCCGCGCGGGGCGGTTGGCGTAGCTCAGCTGCCGCCGCTCGGCCTCGAAAACCTGATAGCCGTCGATTTCACGCACCTTCACGCCGCCAAAGACGGCCGCCAGCTTGTTGCGATACCAATCGCGCCGCTTGGTCACCATCATCAACCTTCCGCCCAGCTTCAGCCGGTTGAAGCCCTTCTCGATGAACGCCTTGGCCACCGAAAAGTCCGACTGGTAGGGCGGGTTGGAGAGGATCAGGTCAAAGCCCGCCTCATCCAGCTGTGAAAACCCGTCCGACACCACGACCTTCACCCCCGGCACGCCGTTGCGAGCCGCGTTGCGGCCGGCCACCTCGGCAGCCAGCGGGTCGATGTCCGACAGGACGACATTCTCTTCACCGCAAAGCCGGGCCGCGAGTATGCCCACCAGGCCGCAGCCGCAGCCCAGGTCCAATACCCGCATCCCGGGTTCAAAATGTGTGCAGGACAGCATCGCCAGCGTCCCACGATCCGCGTGGGACGGCGAAAACAGCCCGGGCTGCGTCTCCAGCTCCAGCCGGTGTCCCATGAGCTCCGCCACGATCACCGCC
>JAUMVG010000079.1:0-2336 GCA_030530315.1 Clostridia bacterium
CGTGGCTGCTTTGTCTTCCTTTTTCTCGCTCACCCCAACTTTTATTATAGAGCCCCAAAATCGCGAAACAGAGAGGGTATTCCCCTCAGAATTCTGCGATTTTTATGATTTTTGGCATAGCTATCCTGCGGTAACGTTCCATGAGTTTTTGAACGCCGCCACAGATATTGATTGCCCTTCGGATATTATAGGCCAAGGCGGAGAGGGCGAACCCGGCGGTGACCTTATCCTTACCCTTGCACAGGAAATAGCGTCCGTCGTCGTAGTGCTTGATGGTACCGAAGGGATGTTCGCTGGTCTGCTGGCGGAGCTTCTGTTTGGGGATGTCGCGCTTAATGAAAATCATGACGCGCTTTTCATCCCGTTTCCACTTTCCAAAGTGATTGTAGGGTGAATCCTGTTCAACGTCCGGAATCTGCTGAAGAGGATAGCGGGAATCGCCGTACATGATGACGGGGACATAGGTGCTGTTTCTGCCAATGTTGACGTGCTTCTCCCGTTTGGAATCGGTGCAGCGGTTGGGTCAGGTGCGGCAGGCCTCGCGACTGGAATACTCGGTGCCGTACTTGGTATCCCTCTGTTTGAGCAGCTCCCGGCCCATGGGACAGGTCACTCGGCCGTCCTCGTGGCGGATGAAGCAGCTGATATTGCTGAGGGATTGAACCTCTATACGGATATTGGTGCCCTGGTAACAGTCCGGCAGCACGCCGGCGTGGAGACAGGCCTGAATATCCTCCGCCTTTGTGGAAGCCTTCATATCTGAGGTGATGTCCTGCTCCACATAGTCCAGAGGGAATACACGCTCCTCCCGATCCTGGATGAAGCCCACATCGGGAACAATGCCGTTCATCAGGCACTTTTTGATATCCTCCGCACTTTCATAGCCTTTATCCGCGATGACGTTGACCGCGTCAAGACTCAAATCCCGGCGGCACATCTCGATGCTGTCATACAACTGGCTCCGATCGCTGGAATTGTTGGTAACATGGAAATCGGCCACCATATGGCTTTTCGCGTCCACGGCGGTCTGTACGTTATAACAGGCTTTGATACCTCCTTCCTTGGCAGGCATCATGGCGGATTCCGGGTCGGTAAAGGTGAGGGAATTCCTGCCGGATTCCTCCAGCTCCTTCAGGCATTTTTCATGGAAGGCGATGCGCTGCTTCAGGGTTTCCACACTGGGCAGGTGATCCTTGTCCAGATCCAAAGCGAAGGGATGGTCAATCCTGCCTTCACAGAGATCGTTCTCGTCCATGGAATCGAGATACATCTCCACAGCCTTCAGCTGAGCCCTTGCGTATTCCAGCTTTTTGCGACTGAGCTCGGCACTGGTGGATTGCTTCCTGCCGTTGACGGCGCGGACGGTGGTGCCATCCAGGCACAGCGTCTCGGCGTCCATGAGCTTCATCTCCTTGCACGCCCGGACGAAGATGAGAAATATCTTCTTGAGCAGCTTCCTGTGCGCCTTTCGGAAATCCGCGATGGTGCGAAAGTCCGGGCAGAGCCGGTTCAGCAGGAACCACAGCTCGATGTTCCGCCGGCACTCCCGCATGAGCCGCCGGGACGAGCGAACCCTGTTCAGATAGCCCCAGACATACAGCTTTACCAGGTCATATGGGTTGTAGGGGGGTCTGCCTGTGGACGCTGGGACGGTATGCTCGAATCCCATGGCCTCCAGATCCAGGCTGTCCACAAAAACTTCGATGAATCGCGCGGGGCTGTCTTGAGACACCTCGTCTTCGATGCTCCATATACCCAACATCATTTGCCTGCTGTCTGTGCCGGTGACGTAGCCCATGAAATCACCTCCCGTTTCTTATTCTGAAAGCAGCGGATTGACGAATCGTTCCAATACATATATAATTCGACATGGAGGTCGGAAATCCTTTTGGATTTTCAGGAATATTATTTTTTTCTGCAGAAAAGGGAATGGTTATGCCTTTTAAGGCTCTGAGGAGCATTGTAGAAGCACCAAGGAAGTCTATAGATAAAACATTGGGAAGAACAAAGTGTCCGTGGTGTCGTAGTGCAAATGTGATGAAAGCAGGGCGAAAATGGCATTGCAATAGTTGCGGCAGAGTTTTTAGATAATTTCACAATTATTTATTTGATGAGTTTTTGCCTTCAATAGGAATAAGCACCCCACTGAAATGCAGTGAGGTCAGACGGTTGACTCGCCTTTGTCAACGGTTTGAATCCCAGGTCGAAAGACCTGGGTTTTTCGCATTGATGAATCCCCTTCGCCATGCTATAATGATTAGGAATTAGGAATACCGCAGGTTTTCCGGGTCGCCGTGCAAGGGAGCGGAGCGAGTTGCGCAGCACGGCGACAATCA
>JAUMVG010000079.1:2436-14917 GCA_030530315.1 Clostridia bacterium
TTTCCGGGTCGCCGTGCAAGGGAGCGGAGCGAGTTGCGCAGCACGGCGACAATCATGGTATAATAATTTCAAACCAATACACCATCGTCGATATTCAAGAGGAGGCGTGTGAATATGAAGCACCGGTTGATTGCATTTGCCGCTTTGCTTTGTGTGATCGTTGCGGCGGTGCTTCCTGCCACAGCCGAGGAAGCTCAGTCCCAGATCGAGCGGGCGGTGGTAGCCTATGCGGCTGCAGGAACAAGGGACGAGCAGGCTTTGTCAGCCCTGGCCTCGATCGATCCGGCGCTTGGAGAGAAGTGGGCGCGCATCATGGATCTTTGGGAAACGCCGGTCGCTGTCAATGCGGAACTTCCGGACGACTTGCCTGATGACGACTCGCTGTGTCTGGTTGCGCTTGGCTTTCAACTGAATCCGGATGGAACGATGCGGGAGGAACTGGTTGAACGGCTGAGAGTTTTGTTGGCGGCCTCTGAGAAGTACCCCCATGCGATCATTGCCTGCACCGGCGGCGGGACGGCCGCCTACGATCCGACCGCCACAGAGGCGGGTCGAATGGCGGATTGGTTGGAATCACAAGGTGTGGACGCCTCGCGCCTGGTGGTTGAAGACCATTCCCTGACAACGGCGCAAAACGCGATCTACACCTTCGATATCCTGGCAGAGCAGCACCCGCAGGTAAAGCAGATCGCGATTATCTCCAGCGACTATCATATCGCCACCGGGACCCTGCTGTTCGGCGCGGAAGCGATCCTGCGGGAAAGCGATGTGGAAGTTGTCAGCAACGCCGCATGGCACGCGCCCAGTGGCACATTGTCTGCGATGTTCCAGGCAGGGGCGCTGATCGAGCTGTCGGGAGATGTGGAGACGGCCTTTGAGATCTACTATGAAACCTACGATATCCACGAACTGCCGCCGCTGCATGAGGGCACCTGACAGCCGGTGATGTAACAGGCCGGAAGTCCATCCCCCCGGACAGGTGGCGATCAGGGGCGAATCGGGAATGGCTCATTGGACCGCGCCAGACGCAGAAACGGAACATGTGAACATGGGAAGGAAAGAGAAAGCCCGCGCCCTTTTTGTGAGATGGAACGCGGACTATGACTTCAAGACATTCATCAATTCCTCGGGGTCGATGATGGTGACGGCTGCGTTTGCCGCCTACAATGGCTTCCTGGGCATTGCGCACGCATCTTCCTGGCATGGGAGCATATGCGTCTATTACCTCCTGCTCCTGCTGCTCCGCCTCACCGTACTCCGGGCGGAGCGGCTGTCGAACGGGCAGCCGGATGCGGATCAGAGGCGGGGGAGGGCGGCGCTGATCGCGTCCATGCAGCTGCTGCTCCTGAACTTGTGCCTCATTGGCCCGTTTTTCCTGATGGTCCGGCAGGAAAAGCCGGTCACGCTGACGCTGATTCCGGCAATCGCCATGGCCGTCTATACCACCTATAAGGTCACGATGGCCGCCGTCAATTTGAAGCGCAAGGGCCGAAGCGTCAATTGCCTCGTCCGGTTCCTGAGGACCATCAACTTCATAGACGCACTGCTGTCCATCGTGACGCTGCAGAACACGCTGATCATGGTGAACGATGTCGATGGGGGCAAGTCGATGCTGCCGCTGGTTGCTACGACGAGTGGATTGATCTGGGGCGCCATGCTGGCCTTGTCGATCTGTGAACTCGTCAATAACTGGAAAAGCGCCCATGGGCGGCGTCGGCCGTCTCGTACGCGCCGCCGCATGCCATAGGATTGGAGGGAATCATCCATGTCCTGGAGACTGAAAGCCGTCATTTCCCTGGCGCTGGCTGTCTTTCTGGCCACCTGCCTTTGGCTCGGCTACGCGGTGCACGCGCGCCATCAGGGAAATGAGTACGTGATGCAGCTCGGCGTCGCCTTCAACGCCACCGCCCTGCTGAACGGCGAGGAGACCTATACAGACCCGGAGCGGGCGGTCATCAGCGCCTATGAGGGGCAGCGGTACGTCATCCTCCCGGAGAACTATAAGGCGGTCGTCTCCCTGCTGCGCAAGGACCACGCCATGCCGCTGTTCCGCAGGGTGGGGGAGGACGCGCCGCTTGCGATCACGATATGCGATTGCACGAGGATACAGGCCGAGCCGGACGGCGAAGACGGCGCCCTGATTTCCCTCGTCACCGACGCAGGGAAGCGCTTCACCATGCACGTGCGCGGCGGCAATATCTGGAAGCAGATCATCGAATACGCCACAGTCGGGCATTCGGAGAATCAAAACATCGCGTTGTAGGTCCCCTCGACGCACGACTTGCGCAACAGCCGAACGCGTTCCCGGACATCTACGATCCCGAGCCCAAACAACCCCACGCGTCGGCGGCGCGGGGTTCAGACCGCTGACAAAGCCCGCAATCGCAGGAATCCAACCTGATTGAAGAAAAGCAGGTGGGATTCCTGCTTGTGCGCCGGCAGTCCTCCAGGCGCTTGATCCCTTGAAGTCGTGACCGGCCCTGTGCTATAATGAATCGAATCAATTTTCACGGGGGCGGGAGCATGATCGACAGGAAGGCGATCCGAAGGCAAGCGCGGAAGCATTTGAAGCGGCACTACGTGCTGCTGGTACTGCTTTGTGCCGTCAGCATCTTTTTGGGCACGGAGTTCAAAGGGGTGGTGAGCAACGCCCAGAGCTGGTACGACGTGCTGACGGGCCAGGTGACGGAGATGGATGTCGAGGGCGTCCGGGAAGAGCGGGGCGTCATGGGCCGCATCGTCGACGACCTGGTCGAGGACAACCTGGAGGCCGCCCGCGACGATGTCGCCGCGCGGATGCAGGCGCTGCGGGATGAGACGGACCCGACCTCCGTGCTGGGGCGCAGCAGGGGCGTGCTGGCGGCGGTGATGAACAACATCAACTCCGGCCACATCTACGTCCAGCTGGGCACGGCGCTGCACAGCATCGTCCACTCCCAGCAGATCGCGGCGATCCTCATGATCCTGGGCAGCGCGCTGCTCCAGGCGCTGGTCTGGGTTTTCCTGAAGAACGTTTACCGCGCCATCATGCGGCGGGCGTTCCTGGAGACGCGCACCTACAAGACCTTTCCAATGAGCCACCTGCTCCACCTGAAGCACGTGCACCGGTGGACCCGGGCCTCCCTGTCGCTGCTGCTGGCCTCGGTCTATGAGACGCTGTGGGATTTGACCATCGTCGGCGGCATCATCAAGCACTATTCCTATTTCATGGTGCCCTTCATCGTGGCCGAGAACCCGGATATCCGCCCGCGGCAGGCCATCACCCTGTCCCGGCGGATGATGAACGGCCACAAGTGGGAATGCTTCCTGCTGGAGCTCTCCTTCATTGGCTGGATGATCCTGGGCTTTGTGACCTTCGGCGCCGTGGATGTGCTGTGGACCGTGCCCTATCGCATGGCGGCCTATACCGAGTATTATGCGGCGCTGCGCCGCGAGGCCAGGGAGAAGGCCCTGCCCGATTCGGAGCTGCTGAACGACGATAACCTGTTTGCGCCGGCGGACGCCGGGGCGCTGCGGGAGCGCTACGCGGAGCTGGCGCGGCACAGGGAGGTCATCGACGAGGACATCGTGGCGCTTCCGCCGGTGCAGCGCTTCTTCGCCCGCAACTTCGGCATCTGGACGGGGAGCATGGAGGAGAAGATCGTGTACAGCCGCCAGGAGGGGCTTCGTCAGCAGACGCGGGTCGGAATGCGGGAGCTCGCCGGGGAAGCCTATCCCGAGCGCCTGAACGCCCTGTGGACCCGGGAGAGCGAGGCGCTGAGCAGGAGGGTCACCTACCTGACGCCCTGCACGGTGTGGAGCCTGATCGTCGTGTTCTTTGCGTTCTGCCTGGTGGGCTGGGTGTGGGAGGTCAGCCTGCACCTGATCAGCGACGGCGAGTTCGTGAACCGCGGCGCCCTCCACGGTCCCTGGCTGCCCATCTACGGTGGCGGCGTGGTGATGATCGCCGTGCTGCTGTATCGCCTGCGCAGGAAGCCGGCGTTGGAGGCCCTGGCCGTGGTGGTGCTGTGCGGCCTGGTGGAATATTTCACCTCCTACTTCATGGAGCTGTCCCGGGGCATGCGCTGGTGGGATTACACCGGTTACTTCCTGAACCTGAACGGGCGCATCTGCGGCGAGGGCCTGGCGGTGTTCGCCGTGGGCGGCATGGCCGCGATCTACCTGCTGGTGCCGGTGATCGACGCCATGGTGATGCGCATCAGGCCCAAGGTCCTGATCCCGGTGTGCATCGCGCTGCTGGTCTGCTTTGCCGGCGACCTGGTGTATTCCCACTATGTGCCCAACACCGGCGCGGGCATCACCGACTACGGGGAAGCGCCCGTGGAAGCGATGGAGGAGACGGAGAGCCTGTAGCGCCGAGGTACAAGGGAATTGATGTGCATATCAATGCCCCGGTCGGTGTGATTTCACACCGGCCGGGGCATTTCTTGCGTTTGACAAGGCAGGCTGCGCGGAGAAACTCCGTGGGGAAGGCCCGTCGCGGAACGCCCTGTGGGGAGGCTACCGCGTGCGGGGCTTGAATTCGACGGCGACGCGGTTTTTGCCGTCGAAGGAATAGTCGGTCCTTTCGGCCAGCCGCTTCACGATGGCGAGGGACAGCGCGTCGCCCTCGGCGAGGGGGTCGCAGCGCTCTCCGCCCCAGCGGAAGGTGACGACGGTGCCGTCGTCCGCAGTGGAGTGCTCCACCCGCGCCAGGATGGGGCCGCCCGAGGGCTCCTGCTCGAGTCTCGGCAGGATGCACTGGGCCGCGAGCTCCTCGAAGGCCAGCATGACGTTGCGCTGGGCGGCGCGGTCCAGCATCGCCTCCCGGCTGAAGCGCTCGATCCTCCGCAGCACGTCGGGCCAGTCCGTGGCGCCGGGGGAGAGGGCCAGCTCCAGGGTCTTGAGCCGGCGGATGAACTGCCGCGTCTTTTCCCGCCGGGGATGGTCGAAGATCTGCTCCGGCGCGCCGTCCTCGTAGATGCCGCCCTCGTCCATGTAGAACACGCGGTTGGAGATCTCCCGGGCGAACTTCATCTCGTGGGTGACGATCAGCATCGTCATGCCCTCCCGGGCCAGGGACTTGATGACGGCGAGCACCTCGCCCACCATCGTCGGGTCCAGCGCCGAGGTGGGCTCGTCAAACAGCAGCACCTCGGGCTTCATGGCGATGGCCCGGGCGATGGCCACCCGCTGCTTCTGGCCGCCGGAGAGCTCGTCGGGGAAGCTGTCGGCCTTCTCCCGCAGCCCCACGCGCTCCAGCAGCGCCAGGGCCTCCCGGCGGGCCTGTTCCTTCGGCAGCTTCAGCAGCCGGATGGGCGCGGCGGAGATGTTGTCGATCACGGTCAGGTTGTTGAACAGGTTGAAGGACTGGAACACCATGCCCATGCGGCGGCGCACCGTTGTGATGTCGCACTTTGGGTCGGTGATGACCTCGCCGTCCAGCGTCACCTTGCCGGAGGTGGGCTCCTCCAGACGGTTCAGGCACCGGAGCAGCGTGGATTTGCCCGTGCCCGAGGGCCCGATGACGGAGATCACGTCGCCGCGCTCGATCTCGGCGCAGACGCCCTCCAGCGGCGTGACGCCCGGATAGGCCTTGCGCAAATGCTCGATCTTGATCAGGCTCACCTTGCCGTCGCCTCCTTTCCCTTCTCGCGTCCCGACCGCGGGTCGACGCGGTTCAGCAGCGCCTTCATCAGCAGCGAGATGACCCAGGCCAGCAGGAAGTAGATCACCGCCGTGGCGATCAGCGGGAAGAAGGCCTCGTAGGTACGGCTGCGGATGATGTCGCTCATCTTGGTCAGGTCCTGTATGGCGATGTAGCCGACGATGGATGTGCTCTTGAGCAGCGATACCAGCTCGCCCCGATAGACGGGCAGGAAGTGCACCGCCGCCTGGGGGAAGATGAACTCGAAGAACGCCTGGCGCTCGGTGTAGCCCAGGGCCAGCGCGGCCTCCCGCTGGCCGCCGTCGATGCTCTCGATGCCCGAGCGCATGATCTCGGAGGCATAAGCCCCCAGGTTCAGGCTGAAGCCGATCACCGCCACCCACACGGCGCGCAGGCCCGTGCGGCCGAAGATCACGTAGTACAGGATCATCAGCAGCACGACCATCGGCGTACCCTGGAGCAGCTTCACGTACAGGTCGGAGACGGCGTTGGCCAGCCGGCTGCCGGTGCGCCGGAATAGGCACACCGCAAAGGCGATGAGGGTGCCGAACAGCGCCGACAGCGCCGTGATCAGGCAGGTGGTGCCGATGCCCTGGAGGATCAGCTTCCAGCGGCTCTCGCGGATGAAGTTGCGCTCAAAGCTCACCGCCAGGCCCTGGAAGAAGCCCGGCCGGGCGTTGGCCGCGGGCGCCGTGCCGGCGTCCGCGGCGCGGACCACCAGCAGCAGCTCCGTGCCGTGGTAGGGCGCGGAGAACAGCACGCTCTCCTTGCGCTCCTCCGTGACCACCATGTCCGACAGGGAGAAGTCGTACATGCCGGTGACGATGCCGGGGATGATGCCCGCCGTGTCCACGGTGGAGACGTCGATGCCGTAGCCGTATTCCCGGCAGAACCGCACGGCGATGTCCGGGTCGGTGCCGGCAATCTGCCCCTCCACCACGAAGGAAATGGGCACCTTGGTGCCGCTGGTGGCGAAGCGCAGCGTGCCGTTTTCGCCGGTCAGGCCGGACAGGTCCAGCGGAATGGAGGCGGACTCGGGCTGGCTCCAGAAGGCATAGATCTCATCCAGCGTGCCCTCGGCCTTCAGTTTGGCGATGAAGGCGTCCATCTGCGCCTTGAGCGCCTCGCCCTCCGGGGTCCTGGCGAACATCGCCCCGATGTCCAGGATCTTCACCGGCTCGTCCAGGCTCGCGATCTCCGGGTCCGCCTCGATCAGGTGGGAGGCGACCTCGGTGCTGGCGAGGAAGTAGTCGATCTTGTCCGCCTTCAGGGCGGCGGTGAGGTCCGTATAGCTGTTGAAGTTGTAGATCTCGGAGTTTGGCAGCGCCTCCGCGACGACGGAGTCGTGGAAGGAGCCGGTGATGACGCCCGCCCGCCTGCCGTCGAAGGCGGCCACGCCGGGCTGCTCCGCCGGAACGCCGGCCAGGTCCTCCGAGCGCACCGCCACGACGATGCCGCCCTCGCTGACCGGGTCGGAGAACAGCACGGTCTCCTCCCGCTCCGGGGTCACGTTCATGGTGGTGGTGAACTCGTACTGGCCGGAGGCCAGGGCCGGGATGCGCGCCTGGAAATCCACGTCGCCGATCTCGATGGCGTAGCCGCAGGCCCGGCAGAACCGCACCGCCACGTCGATGTCGTAGCCCACGTGCTGCCCGTCCTTGATGTAGGAGAAGGGCTCGTCGGTGGAGGTGGTCACCACGTGAAGGGTGCCGTTTTCGCCGGTCAGGCCGGACATGTCCACCACCTTCTTGCTCTCGTCCGTGCCGAACCAGGCCGCGTCGATCGCGTCGTAGGTGCCGTCCGCCTTCAGCCCCCGCAGGAATTCGTTGAACTGGTCGCGCAGGGCCTCCTCAGCCGGGTCGTCCTTTCGGAAGGCAAAGGAATAGCTGTTGTGCGTCAGCCGCTCTTTGATGTAGTCGATCTGAGGCTGCTGGGCGTGGAGGCTCTTCATCGCCGGCTCGTCGGCCAGATAGGCGTCGATGATGTGGTTTTCCAGCGCCGCGTTCATGTTCGGATAGCCGTCGAAGTAGAAGTATTCGCTGTCGGGAAAGTACTCGAAGCTCGCCGCTTCCATGTTCGTGCCCGTTAATACGCCGATCTTTTTGCCGTTGTAATCGGCATAGGTCACCTCCGCAGGCGCGGGGCCCGCGGCGGTCGAAGCGCCGCTTCCCCGGACCCAGGCGACCCGCGCCGCGATGGCGGCGACCAGCGCGGCGAGCACGATGGCGACGATCCTGTCGGTGCGTTTGGCTGTGTTCACGTTCTGCCTCCCCGTCGGTTGTGTATGCTGTTATTTTACCAACATCCCGGGTCCTTGTCCAGCACGAAAACCGGGGAGGCGGCCTCAACTCGAGCAATGATTGTCGGCGGGTTCCTGAACGCTTCGCTAAGCCTGCGGCATCAGAACCCGCCGACCCGGAAAACGTTCCGTTTTCCTGATCATGCACAATTCCCCAAAAGGGGACTGCCTCTGTTGAGACAGTCCCCTTTCTTGCGGCTTGCGCCTTGCGCTACAGGCGCGGGATTCAGGCTCAGTCGGCCAGGGCCGCGGCCTGCTTTCCGGCGATTTCACCGGAAACGAAGGTCCAGCTCTGCGCCTGGCCGCCCCAAGGCGTGTACGCCTTGCCGTCCTTGTTGCAAACGCCCTCGGAATCCTGGCCTACCGCGAACAGGTTTTCGATGGGCGTGCCGTCCTCGCGCAGCACGTTCATGTTCACGTCCACGTCCAGGCCGCCCACAGTGCCGTAGGCCCAGCTGGTGCAGGGCACGGCGTAGTAGACCGCGTCCTCGCCGTTCAGCGTCTCGGACAGGGTCGCCTCGTCGCAGCCGATGGCGGCGGCCAGCCCGGAGATGCCGTCGGCGACGATCACGTCACCGTACACGGAGGCGACGTCCAGGATGTCGTCGATATCCGGCACCGGGGTGCCCGCCGCGGGCAGCGTGCCGCCCTGGGCCAGGAAGGTGGAGGTCGCCGCCGCCTGCGCTTCAGACAGGCCGTTCTCGCGGATGGCGTCGATGTCCGCCTGGGTGTAGAGGTTGTAGTACATGAAGTTGGGGGCGAACACGATCTCGACCTCGATGCCCTCGGCGGTGGTGCCGCTCTGGTTCACGTTGCCCCAGGGCTCGCCGGTGGTGGTGATCATCGGCCGGTCGGTGGTCAGCGCCAAGGCGGTGAGGATCGCCTTCTGGTCGGCGGTCAGGTCGTCGGTGCGGATGATGTTCTTCACCTGGGAGATATGCACCATGGGAAGCGTGCCCATCATGTACAGCGCGCCGCCGGCGGACTGGCCCATCTTGATGCCGGCGCCCTTGTTCACGGTGTCGCCGATGGCGTTCACGGTGCTGCCCAGGTATTCCACCATCATCTCGTCGTTGCCCAGGAAGCCGCCGGTGGCCAGGATGATGGCCTTGCCGTAGATCTCATAGGTCGTGCCGTCGTAGTAGGTCGCCTTCACGCCGATGGCCTTGCCGCCTTCGTCGAAGATGAGGGAATCGGCGGTCAGCTCGGTCATGTACTGGTTCTTCTCGTTCTTGGCGTTGGCAATGTCCAGCGCGCGCAGGAACTGGAAGGTCTTGTTGGGGCCGAGGATGTTCCAGGAGGTGTTGCCCTCGTCGGCGGAATACACGCACCATTCCTTGTCCCACTCGGGCACGACGAAGCTGCCCAGCAGGCCCAGGCCCTCGAATTCGAAGCCGAAGTTGTTCACATAGTAGTCCAGCGCGGTGCCGGAGTTGTAGACGGCCTCGCGAATGACGTCGGCCTTTTCGTCGCTTTCAACATAATCCATCCAAACCTGGTACACGTCGTCGGGGTTGATGTAGTCCTCGCCGCCGTTGAACTTCTCCTTCAGGTATTCGCTGTTCAGCGCCATGGGGCCGTAGGTGCACACGGAGTTGCCGCCGATCTTGCCCGCGGCCTCGATGCCGAACACCGACGCGCCCTGGTCCGCCGCGGCGCAGTAGGAGAACACGCCGGAGCCGCCCAGGCCCACCACGATCACGTCGTAGTCCTCGATGACGACCGTATCGTCCTTCTTGGGAACCTCGGTGTACCACTGCAGGCTGTCGCCGCCGGCCGCGTCGATGGCTGCCGCCACGGCGTTGCGAATGCCGTTGGAAGAGGTCGTCGCGCCGGTGATGGCGTCCACGGCCAGGGACTGGCTTTCGATGATGCGGGGGATCAGCAGCTCTTCGGCGGACCCGAACCATTCGCCCGTGAGGCTGTCGGTTTCGGAGACGACCTTGATCTCGGTGATCTTGCCATCCGCGAGAGTGACCTCCGCGGTCAGCGGGCCGGTGAGGCCAAAGCTGGGAGCGGTGCCGGAGTAGGTGCCGTCGGCGACAGCGGTCCTCTCGGTCTCAGTGATGCCCGCGGCTTGATTCAGCGCGTCGGTCAAAGCCAGCTTCACGCCGGTGCTGGTCTCGGTGGCGCCGGAAACGCCGTCGATGTCAGCGCTCTGCGCGGACAGGATCTGCTCGATCAGCGCGTCCTTGGCCGCGCCGCCGATCTCCGGGGTCTCATTGCTCAGGTCCAGGTCTACGGCGGTGATGCTCGTCTCATCCACGGTCACCGTGACCTTCAGGCTGGCTTCGTGACCGATGGCTTCCGCGGTGTAGGTGCCGGGTGCATACTCGGCAAGCGCGGCAGGGATGGCGCATACCAGCATGGCCAGTACGAGCGCGATGCAGCAAAATCGCTTCATGGGAACAACCTCCTTCATAATATGGGTGTGATGAAATTATAACATGGCAAAACGGTAATTGTCCACACCTGCAGGGGGAGACGTGTGGAAAATGATACGGGAACAGCTTCGATGCGCCGGCGACTTGGAGCCTGTATTTGCGGTTCGGTCTTGCCGCAGGGAGAAAATTGCATTATAATGGAAAAAAGTGCCTGCCGCCCGCATGCGCTGCGGTGGCAGCATACAAGGCGCGCCATGACGGCACCGAAACAGGAGGCAGAATTATGGAATACGGACACATCGATCACGTTTCAAGACCCATCTCCCGCATCGTGTTTGGCACGGCGATGCCGACGCTGTTTGCCGCCTTCCGCTCGGTCTATGGCGAATCCCCGGACTTTCCGCAGCGGCTGGACGCGGCCTTCCGGCTGCTGGACGACATGTATGCCGAGGGCGTGAACTGCTTCGACAGTGCGGACCACTACGGCGAGGAGCCCATGGGCGAGTGGCTGGAGGCCCGCGGCCTGCGGGACAAGGTGGTCATCCTCACCAAGGGCGCCCACCACAACCGCTGGCGCAAGCGCGTGACGGACTTCGATATCCTTCACGACGTGCACAACTCCCTGGCGAAGCTCAAGACCGACCGGCTGGACATCTACATGCTGCACCGGGACGATCCCGAGGTGCCCGTCGGTCCCCTGGTGGAGGCGCTGAACCGCTGCTATGACGAGGGCAAGCTCGGGGCCTTCGGGGCCAGCAACTGGACCGTGGAGCGCTTCGAGATGGCCAACGACTACGCCGCCAGGCACGGCCTCCAGCCCTTCACGGTGGCCAGCCCGAACTTCGGCCTGGCGGACCAGGTGGAGGACCCCTGGGGCGGCGGGTGCGTGACCATCTCCGGCCCGGCCAACCGGGCGGCGCGGAAGTGGTACGCGGACAACCACATCCCGGTGTTCGCCTACAGCACCATGGCCCGGGGTTTCTTCTCCGGGCGCGTGCGGTCGGACGACCCCGAGGGGGCGAAGGCCGTCATGGACGCGCCCGGGCTGAAGGGCTACGCCTGCCCGGAAAACTTCGAGCGCCTGCGCCGCTGCGAGCTGCTGGCGAAGGAGAAGGGCACGACCGTGGCGAAGATCGCCATGGCCTGGATCTTCAACCAGCGGGACCTGGACGTCTACGCCCTCGTCGCAACCTCCCGCCGGGAGAACATGCATGCCAACGTGGAGGCCAGCGAGATCAGGCTGACCGACGAGGAGTGCCGCTGGCTGGACCTGGAGACGGACCGCTGAATAATCAAGACGGCGGGCATGGAACGGCATGTGAAAAGGGACAGGACGAAGCTCTCTGAGGGCGTTTTCTTGAATGATGTCAATAAAAAGCCCCCAAAACTTGCAAGATGATGAAAGATGTGGTAAAATAGTATTAATCTTTTGAAAGGGGCAAGCGGTCCGCCGACCCGGGAGAGGGCAGCGCTGCCGCAGGCAATAGGATATGAGAATACACAAGTCCGCAGAGGATTATCTGGAGATGATCCTTCGGCTCATCGAGGAAAAGGGCTATGCCCGTTCGGTGGATATCGCGACGGGGCTCTCGGTCAGCAAGCCCTCTGTCAGCGTGGCGATGAAGCAGCTCCGCGAGGGCGGCTATATCGTCATGGACAAGGACAACTACATCACCCTGACCGAATCCGGCATGGAGATCGCCCAGCGCATCTATGAGCGGCATAAGCTGCTCACGCGGATCCTGGTGATGATCGGCGTGGATGAGCAGACCGCCGAGGACGACGCCTGCAAGGTGGAGCACGACATCTCCGTCAAGACCTTCGACGCCATCCGGGCCGTGATGGCCAGGAAGGACGCCGAACAGAACTGACCGACTGAGAAAGGCGCCTTCGGAAGCAATTCCGGAGGCGCTTTTGTCATGCGCGCAAGGCGGAGGAAATGCTGTTTCGACGCGGAAGGAGAAAGATTCTTCGCTTCGCTCAGAATGACAATTGCGGGATGTCCGTTACTTTATGAGGGTAGAGGCAACAGATTCTTCGCTTCGCTCAGAATGACAATTGCGGGATGTCCGTTACTTTATGAGGGTAGAGGCAACAGATTCTTCGCTTCGCTCAGAATGACAATTGCGGGATGTCCGTTACTTTATGAGG
>JAUMVG010000080.1 GCA_030530315.1 Clostridia bacterium
ACTCGCGACCTCCACCTTGGCAAGGTGGCGCTCTACCAACTGAGCTACTACCGCAGAACCGGAAATGGTGCGGGCGAAGGGACTTGAACCCATACGCCGTTTGGCACCAGAACCTAAATCTGGCGCGTCTGCCAATTTCGCCACGCCCGCACAGCCGGGGTACGGCCGCGCTTGCCTTCGCTGAAATGCAGCCGCGACAACCAACGAGAGATATTATAACGCAGGCAGCAGGTTTTGTCAATACCCAAGTGACAAAAAATGTTTATTCACCGGGGCAAACCGGGCGGCATGCGCCGCCGGGCCCTACGCCCCTGCCCCGCCGAAGGCCCGGGCATACACCTCGTCGATCATGGCGGTGCTGTCCTTCACGAACTCCAGCACGTAGGCCTCCGTGACGAAGCGCACGGGATCGCTCTTCGGGCATTCGCCATGGTAGGCCTTGATCAGCGCGTCCCGCCAGGCGCTGAACTCATGGGCCGTCAGCAGCGGATGATCCTCGGGCGTATGGGCAGGCCCGATCATCTCCAGGATCTCCTGGAGGCGGGGCGTCTCGTGGTAGAGCTTGAAGTCGGTCACAAAGGTGTCGTTGTAGTAGATGCCGGTGTCCAGCAGGCCGTTCGGCAGCAGCATCCCCTTCAGCCGCTCCCGGTAGCGCGGCACCCACTGGGCGTCGGTCAGCACGTGCACGCCGTAGCCGATATCGAAGGGGGTGTGGTGCTCCCGCCAGTAGGCGATGACGTCGTCGGGATGGGGACTTCTCCAGTTGTTCAGGTGGATCTCGTCCTTGTGGGACTTGTCGTTGCCGTCCCGTATGTGAATGGCGTCCGGCGAAATCACGCCGTAGTGGAACTCCGGCGAGTTCCGGTATTCCTCGTGTCCCCTGGCCCACAGATCCCCCGCCAGAAGGTGCACCATCGTCAATGCCATTTGAAGACCTCTTTCATGCGTTCTTCCCCTATACCCATCATTTTATATGCTGGCGCGGGTTTTGTCAAATGCGGCGCGCCGCAAACCGGCCGAAGCGCCCACAAATGCTTGATTCTTAATACGCGAGGCGCTATAATGATAGCGACAACAGAAAATGCCTTATCCAGAGTGGCTGAGGGACAGGCCCGATGACGCCCGGCAACCGGTCGGCAGATATGCCGGCAAGGTGCTAATTCCTGCGGCAGGGGAACGCCCCGAAGCCGAAAGATGAGGCGAGCTTTGATTCATCGAACTCGCCCAAAGGCGGGTTTTTTGTTGATCCAAACGCCAAAGGAGAACATCGATATGCGTCACTTCTTCACCTCTGAATCCGTCACCGAGGGACATCCCGACAAGATCTGCGACCAGATCTCCGACGCCGTTCTGGACGCCATACTGGCCCAGGACCCGGAGGCCCACGTGGCCTGCGAATGCGCCGCCACCACCGGCATGGTGCTGGTGATGGGCGAGATCAGCACCACGGCCTATGTGCCCATCGACCAGATCGTCCGCAACAAGATCGTCGAGATCGGCTATGACCGCGCCAAGTACGGCTTCGACGGCCACTCCTGCGCCGTGCTGGTCAGCCTGGACGAGCAGTCCCCAGACATCGCCCGTGGCGTGGTGCGCGAGAACGCCGACCAGGGCGCCGGCGACCAGGGCATGATGTTTGGCTACGCCTGCGACGAGACCGAGGAGTACATGCCCCTTGCCATCTCCCTGGCCCACAGGCTGACCAAGCGGCTGGCCCAAGTCCGCAAGGACGGCACCCTGCCCTACCTGCGGCCCGACGGCAAGGCCCAGGTCACCATCGAGTATGACGACGACCGCGCCGTGCGCATCGACGCCGTGGTGCTCTCCACCCAGCACGCCCCGGAGGTCACCCAGGACGCCATCTATCACGACCTGATGGTGCACGTCGTGCGGCCCATCCTCCCCGCCGCGCTTCTGGATGAGAACACCAAGTACTTCGTCAACCCCACCGGCCGCTTCGTCGTGGGCGGTCCCCAGGGCGACTCCGGCCTCACCGGCCGCAAGATCATCGTGGACACCTATGGCGGCTACGCCCATCACGGCGGCGGCGCCTTCTCCGGCAAGGACCCCAGCAAGGTGGACCGCAGCGCCGCCTACGCCATGCGCCACGTGGCCAAGAACCTGGTGGCCGCGGGCTTGGCAAAGAAGTGCGAGGTCGGCGTGGCCTACGCCATCGGCGTGGCGAAGCCCGTGTCCGTGTTCGTGGACAGCTATGGCACCGGCGCGCTGCCGGACGACAGGCTGGCCGAGATCGTCAACGCCTGCTTCGACCTGCGGCCGGCGGCCATCATCCGGGACCTGGACCTGAAGCGGCCCATCTACTGCCAGACCGCCAGCTACGGCCACTTCGGCCGGACCGACCTGGACCTGCCCTGGGAGCGGCTGGACAAGGTGGACGCATTGAAGGCCTATCTGAAGTAATCTATGGCGGTGGGCCGTAAGGCCCACATCAACCGAAGGGGGAAGCACCATGGCAGTTTCAAAGGACATCCTGAACACCATGCAGCAGGGAGCCGACCAGCCCGACGCGGGCAAGGCCTCCGAGCGCGACAGGAAGATCATACGGACCAGCGTCATCGGCATCCTTGCCAACGTGTTCCTGGCGGCCTTCAAGGCGGTGGTCGGCCTGACCTCCAACTCCATCGCCATCGTCATGGACGCCGTGAACAACCTCTCCGACGCTGCGAGCTCGGTGATCACCATCGTGGGGACGAAGCTGGCGGGCCGGGAGGCGGACAGAAAGCACCCCTTCGGCTACGGGCGCATCGAATACCTCAGCGCCATGGTCATCTCGCTGCTGGTGCTGTACGCCGGCGTCACCGCGCTGACGGAGTCCATCAAGAAGATCATCCATCCCGATATGCCGGACTACTCCGCCGTGGCGCTGATCATCGTGGCGGTGGGCGTGGTGACGAAGATCCTGCTGGGGCGCTACGTGAAGCGCGTCGGCGAGAGCGTGCACTCCGACTCCCTGGTCAACTCCGGCGAGGACGCCACGCTGGACTCCATCATCTCCGCCTCCACGCTGGTGGCCGCCGCCATCTACCTGATCTTCCACATCTCCCTGGAGGCGTGGCTGGGCGCGATCATCGCCGCCGTGATCATCAAGTCCGGCATCGAAATGCTGCGGGACACGCTCTCCAAGGTGCTGGGCGAGCGGGTGGACGCGGAGCTGGCCCGGGAAATCAAACGGACGATCAACAGCTTTCCGGAGATCAGCGGCGCCTACGACCTGATCCTGCACAACTATGGCCCGGACAGCTACAACGGCTCCGTCCACATCGAGGTGCCGGACACCCTCACCGCCGACCAGCTGGACCAGCTGATCCGCCGGGTGAGCCTGGAGGTCTACCACAAGCACGACGTGATCTTGACGGCCGTCGGCGTATATTCCGTCAACACAAAGGACCCCGAGGCCGTGGAGGCCCGGCGGAACGTGGCGAAGATTGCCCTGTCCAACCCCCACGTGCTGCAGATGCATGGCTTCTACATCGACCGGGAGGCCAGGACGATGCGCTTTGACATCATCATCAGCTTCGACGCAGAGGACCGCCGCGCGGTCTACCGCGAGGTGTGTGCCCAGGTGCAGAGCGCCTATCCCGACTACGCGCTGCAGGTCGGCATGGACACCGATTTCAGCGAGGAGAAGTAGCCCGACCGGCATTCATGCCGCGCAAGCCCGCATATATAAGAGTGAACCCCGTGAGCATCGCGCCTGCTTCAATGCAGCGCCGGCCGCGGGGTTCTGCTTCTGTCGTCGGCAACTTCCCTTTTCCATCAGAAAGAGGCCAGCGCCGTTTCGCATCCGCGCCGCCAGTGAATCCGGGGTAAATTATGAGCCCGGCCGCACTTGACAAATGTCCCGGGCGTGGTATGATTACAGCATAAAGCGTGAAAGCATCTGCGCCGGAAGCGGCGCGTCCATGGACGACACGGCGGCACAGTGGCCGCCCGGATCTAAGAGGCAGTCTCAATGTCGAGAATTCGCAAGTTTTACTTTGCGCGGCTGGTCGGCCGCGTCTTCGCCGCGCTGGCGGTGGTATACCTGTACCTGCGGCACAGGGACGCCTTCGACGTGCTGCGGGGCTGGGACTTCTTCACCCGCCTCTCGCCGCTGCACGCGCTGTGGCTGGTGTGGATCGTGGACATGGTGGGCCAGCTGGTTCCTGCCCAGAAGGATCTGCCCCTGGGCTCCCAGAAGCTGTTCCGCCACCGCTTCCGCCCGCTGCGGGAGGCCATCAACTACAAGGCCCTGAAGGAGCACATCGTCACCACCACCAAGGCCGCCTACAAGGTGTTCCTGATCTGGGTGGGCGTGCTGGCGGTGCTGGCGGGGCTGTTCTTCACCGGCGTCCTGGGCCGGAACGAGATCTTTCTCGTGGCGGTGCTGTTCTACGTCTGCGATCTGATCTGCGTGCTGATCTGGTGTCCCTTCCGGCTGATCATGCGCAACCGCTGCTGCACCACCTGCCGCATCTTCAACTGGGACCACCTGATGATGTTCTCCCCCTTCGTGCTGACACCCGGGCTGTACACCACCTCGCTGCTGATCATCGCCTTCGCGGTGTGGGTCGTGTGGGAGGTGTGCGTGATGCTCTACCCCGAGCGCTTCTGGGAGCATACCAACGCGGCCCTGAAGTGCGTCAACTGCACGGACAAGCTGTGCACCCAGTACTGCCGGAAGCTGCGCCGCCCGGAGAAGTGAGCGCCGCTATCAACCGCCGCGCAAAAAGCACAAAAAAGAACTGCCTCAACGAGACAGTTCCTTGGAGGTGCCACCCGGATTCGGACCGGGGAATGAAGGTTTTGCAGACCTTTGCCTTACCACTTGGCTATGGCACCAAATTGCGGCGCATGCACAGGCATTCGCCGAAAAAAATGGAGCGGTAGACGAGACTCGGACTCGCGACCTCCACCTTGGCAAGGTGGCGCTCTACCAACTGAGCTACTACCGCAAATGGTGCCCAGGGACGGAATCGAACCATCGACACGTAGATTTTCAGTCTACTGCTCTACCGACTGAGCTACCTGGGCAAATGGCGATGCGGAAGGGGCTCGAACCCTCGACCTCCAGCGTGACAGGCTGGCATTCTAACCAACTGAACTACCGCACCACATTGGTGGGAACAACAGGGCTCGAACCTGTGACCCTTTGCTTGTAAGGCAAATGCTCTCCCAGCTGAGCTATGCTCCCAATTGTTCTCACAGTCGCTTATCGCGGCGACATGAGTTATAATACATCAAATCACCCCGATTGTCAATACCCAATTCCCGATTTTGGAAAATTTACGCAATTTATACCGTTCTTTTGCGCCTTTTATCAGATTGCACGCGCAGCTGAAATGGCAAACAAAATCTCTGCCAATATGATCCATCGGCAGAGATTTCTGTGATCGCAGGCCTTGTCCGCCGCGCGTCCATCGAACAAATCAACCTTCGGCGTCGGCGGCTTCATCCTCCAGCCCGTCCTCGAAGTCATATTCCGAAAAGATGTCGAACGCGTCCTCCTCCTCGTCGCTGAGCATCGGGCCCTCGTCGAGCCAGCTCTCGTTGATGCTCCCCACGATCTGCAGGGCGAAGTCGCGGCTCAGGGCATCCCTGGAGGAGCGGACGAACTCAAAGCGGATCAGGCAGTTCGAATTGTCCAGGAAGCAGGCCGTCAGCCGCTCGTCGGTCTCCTCCACCAGCACATCGTAGAAGCCCGCGCCGCAGATCTCGTAGACGTTCAGGTTGCTCTCGCCCCAGGCGAGGATGTCCTCCACGCCCTCGGCGGCGACGGTGATCGTCAGCGCGACCGTGTTTCCGGCGTCGTCCGATGCGGCATAGGACGCCTCCCCCGTCTGCTCCCAGCCCTCGGGCAGGCAGAACTCCAGGCTCATGCCGTCCACACGGACCCACTCGCCGGTGTAGCCCTCGTCTCCAAAGTCAAAGCCAAAGTCGCCGTCCTCCTCGGCCAGCGCGGCGCATGGCAGCAGCAGCGCGGCGATCAACAGCGCCAGGATCAGCTTCTTCACGGTGTCCACCTCCAATTCGCCCGCGGCATGCCGCGGGGCTTTAGAGTGTGTTTCTAAATGCTGGGAGATGCAGTTTCGAGTGGATTTGACAGCATTTCAAGGCGATTTCTCGCAGGCTTAGTGGGGCTAAGTCAAGGGAAATCAACGCGGAAATGCAGTCAAAGACGCCGAAAATGCGCTTCAGGCATTTTAGAAACTCACTCTATCTACATTATAGGTGCGGTGCTGTCAAATGTCCAGCTTTGACCCGCAAACGCGCGAAAAGTGCTGGATTGGCGTCACAATTCACGTGGACTCCCCCTGCGAACAAAACCAGGCTGTCCCGCGCAGCGTCGCCATGATCCGGCGCACCTCGCCAGGATCTTCGCAGGGCCGCCCCGCGTGTCTGGCACGGGCCGGCATGCCTCCACCGGCCCTCGCAGGGCCGCCGCCTGCGGCGCTCCGGACCCGGCGAACATAGAAACCCGCCGGCATCTGCTGTCGGCGGGATTTGAAGAACGTATTGAATTGTTCTATTTTGAAACTCCTGCCCGGAGTATCAAGGGTGCCTGCATTTCCCGGGAGCAATCATTTCACTTCATGGGATGAACCTGTTGTCTCACCTTGGAAATCGGTTCCCTGTTTGATTGATCAAGTTCGAATCATTCGGGAAATGCAGGCCAGGAACTGTGCTTCGCTATAGTACAATGGCATCGCCTCCCCGTTTTTCTGTTTTGGAGATCTGTCATCTCCCAAGAGGTTTTTTGTTCTCCCTCTTTCTGGCTATATATTACCATGGAAATCCCCGTTTGTCAACATATTTTTTACTCAAAATTATATTTTATAACGTAGAATTTCTTATGGTAACATCACATTAACTTTTCGTAGGCCACGCGCACCGGGTCGCCCTTCTTCACGTAGTAGTGCACGATGCCCCGGTAGACAAAGCCGTGCTTCTCCAGGAAGCGGCGCATGGCGGCGTTGCCCGTGTGGGTGTCCACCCGCACGCCGCCGCAGCCGTGTTCGGCGGCGATGCGCTCCGCCTGTTCAAGCATCCTCGCGGCGAGCCCTCTGCCCCGGGCCGCGTCGTCCGTGGCCATGCGGTGGATGGTCAGGTAGGGGCCCTTTCCCTGCCAGGCGTCCTCGATCTCCCCGTACACCGGCTCCGGCTCCAGGGAGAGCGCCGCCACGGCGCGCACGCAGCCGCCCTCGGCGAATACATACAGCTGGCCGATGGCGATGTCCGCCAGCAGGGTCTCCGGCTCGGGATAGCCGTCCTGCCACTGGTCGATCTTCAGCGCGCGCATGAAGGCCTGGGCCTCGCGCACCACCCGCATGATCTCGTCCATATCCTGCGCCTCGGCGCGCCTGAATTCCTCCATGGAAACCTCCGCTTACTCTCCGTCCTTCAGGTAGGCCGCCCGGATCTCGCCGTAGAGCGCTTCCTCGGGCGAAAGGCCCATGTAGTGCTCCAGCACGCGATCGATGCCCTGCTCCTTCAGCGCCTTCTGGATCTCCGGCGCGGTGGCGTCCTCAGCGCGGTCGAATTTCAGCGCCGCCAGGATGCCCTTCACGATGGGGGCCGGGTCCACGCCCTGCTCCATGGCGAACAGCGCCGCGCCGACGATGCGGTCGTTCCGGCGCAGCTTGCGCACCGGATCCGCGCCCACGCGGGCCACGGTGTCCTTCAGCGCCTTGTTCTGGAAGCGGAACAGCAGGTCGGTGACGTTGCCCTCCACGTTCTCCCGGACGCCCTCGCCGAACTTGTGGACCAGGGCCTGGGCGCTGGCCATCATGCTGGCCTTGGCCGCCTCGTAGATCTCCGGGTCGGCGATGGCCTGCCAAATGTACTCGTAGCCCTTCTCATAGCCCAGGTAGGCGCACAGCGCGTGCCCGCCGTTGTGCAGGAACAGCTTGCGCTTGATGTAGAACTCAAAGGGCGTGTAGGGGATCAGGCCCACCAGGTCCGGGATCTCGCCCTTGAAGGCGTCCTTGTCCACGGGCAGCTCGCAGTAGGGCTCCACGCAGATCAGCAGCTTGTCCTGAGCCCGCATCTCCGGGGTCAGCGGCGGCACCATCCTGCCGATGGACGCCTCCACCAGGCCCAGGTTGCCGTCGGCCCACTTCTTCTGTTCTTCGGTCAGCTTCTCATAGATCCAGCCGCGCATCAGCTCGTCCGCGCCCAGCTGGTTTTCGCACAGTATGATGTCCAGGGGTTTTCCCGTCCGCTCCATGCGGGCCACCATGCCCCTGGCGATGACCGGGGCGATCCTGGGCAGGACGTTTACGCCCACCGCCGTGGCCATGATCTCGCAGTTCACGATCTCGTCGATGGCCGCGTCCGTCAGCGAGTTCACCGCCCGCACGGGCTTCACCGTGGTGTCCGTCTCGCCCTCGTTGGAGACGATGCGCACCGTGTACTGCCCCCGGGCATTCATCTCGTCGATGATGTCCTGCATGATGTCCAGGAAGCACACCTCATAGCCCGAATCCGCGAACACCTTGCCGATAAACCCGCGGCCGATATTGCCGCCGCCGTACATAACCGCCGTCTTCACCGCAATTCCTCCTATCCGCATGCGCCTTTTTGCGCGTCTGCCACCATTATAACACCGATTCTCCGTTTTTCAATGTACCCTCTGGAAATTTGCGGTCAAAACCTCCGTTCCTTTCCCGATAATTCATCCATTTCCGGTGGACATTCGCGTCGATCCGTGCTAATATTATTCCATCAAAAGTGACCGGAGGGAGGGCTGCCCATGGGCGACAGACCCGTCGCGCTCGTCAGCGCCTGCCTGCTGGGAATCGCCTGCCGCTACGACGGCGGCGCGCAGCCCTGTCCCGAAGTCCTGGCGCGGATGGACCGGGTCCGGTTTGTCCCCGTCTGCCCGGAGCAGCTGGGCGGGCTGCCGACGCCCCGGGCCCCCGCCGAGCGGCGGGGCGAGCGGGTGGTCGCCGCCGATGGGACGGACGTCACCGCCCAGTTCCGGCGCGGCGCGGAGCAGGCCTGCCGGCTGGCCGTCCTCTACGGCGCGAAGCTGGCCGTGCTCAAGTCCCGCAGCCCCTCCTGCGGCCGGAGCGAGATCTACGACGGCACCTTTTCCGGGAGGCGCGTTCCCGGACGGGGCGTGACCGCCGAGGCCCTGGATGCCCTCGGCGTGCGGGTGATCGATGAATCGGAGCTTGAGACATTGGACTGTGAAGCCGGCTTTCCAGAACCTGACGAGCCATTGAAAGGTGAATGCGAATGATTCTGTTCAACAGCGATTATCTCGAGGGCGCCCACCCAAAGATCATGGAGCGCCTGCTGGAGACCAATATGGAGCAGACCCCCGGCTACGGTGAGGACGAGCACTGCCGCGAGGCCGCGGCGGCCATCCGCCGCCTTTGCCATGCCCCGGAGGCCGACGTCCACTTCCTGGTAGGCGGCACCCAGACCAACGCCACGGTGCTCTCCGCGCTCCTGCGCCCCTACCAGGGCGTGATCAGCGCGGACACCGGCCACATCGCCGTCCACGAGACCGGCGCCATCGAGGCCTGCGGCCACAAGGTGATCGCCCTGCCCGCCTCCAACGGCAAGCTGGACGCGGGCCAGATCTCCGAGTGCTGCCGCCTGCACTTCTCCGACGAGTCCCACGAGCACATGGTGATGCCCGCCGCGGTGTACATCTCCAACCCCACCGAGGTGGGCACGCTGTACAGCCGCGAGGAGCTGATCGCCATGCGGGCCGTGTGCGACCGCTGGAACCTGACGCTGTACCTGGACGGCGCGCGGCTGGGCTACGGCCTGGCCTCCCCGGAGAACACGCTGGACCTGCCCTTCCTGGCCCACATCTGCGACGCCTTTTACATCGGCGGCACCAAGCAGGGCCTGCTGTTCGGCGAGGCGCTGGTCATCTCCTCCGACGCGCTGAAGCCCAACTTCCGCTACATGATCAAGCGGCAGGGCGGCATGCTGGCCAAGGGACGCCTGCTGGGCGTCCAGTTTGAAGAGGTCTTCAAGGACGGCCTGTACTTCAAGATGTCCGAGCACGCCATCCAGCTGGCCATGCGGCTGAAGCAGGCCATGGCGGAACTGGGCATCCCCTTCCTCTACGACAGCCCCACCAACCAGCAGTTCCCCATACTGCCGGACGCGGTGCTGAACATGCTGCGCTACAAGTACAGCTACGCCACCATCCAGCGGGTGGACAGCAAGCACACCGCCGTGCGCTTCTGCACCAGCTGGGCCACCAAGGAGAAGCAGGTGGACAGCCTGATCGCCGACCTGAAAGCGCTCTTCTGAGCCGGGAGGAACACCATGGAAAAGAACTATCGCGCGGAGCTGGTGGGCGTGCTGGGCGACCCCGTGGACGGCAACCCCACCGGCGTCATGGAGGAGGCGGGCTTCGAGGCCGCCGGACTGAACTGGCGCTACATCACCGTGAAGGTGCTGCCCGGGGACCTGGACGCCGCCATGGCGGGCGTACGGGCCTTCAACATGCGGGGCGTCAACCTGACGATGCCCCACAAGATCAACGTATTGAAGCACATGGACGAACTGTCCGAGGCCGCCCGGGTCATCGGCGCGGTGAACACCGTGGTCTGCCGCGAGGACGGCACGATGTTCGGCGAGAACACCGACGGCAAGGGCTTCGTGCAGTCCCTGACGGACGCGGGCGTCTCCCTGAAGGACGCGCGGGTCGCGATCCTCGGCGCGGGCGGCGCGGCCCGCAGCATCGGCGTGGAGTGCGCGCTGGCCGGGGCGAAGGCCATCGCCGTCATCAACCGCAACGCCGAGCGGGGCCGGAGCCTGGTCCAGGCCATCAACGCCCACACGCCGGCGGAGGCCGTATACCTGCCCTGGAACGGCACGGCGCAGATCCCCGAAGGGACCGACATCCTGATCAACGCCACCTGCGTGGGCCTGCACCCGGACGTGAACGCCTGCCCGGACATCGACTTCGCCGGCGTCCGCCCCGGCATGGTGGTCTGCGACGTGGTGTTCAACCCCGTGGACACGCCCTTCCTGAAAAGCGCCGCCGCCCGCGGCGCGAGGACCCTCGACGGCCTGGGCATGCTGGTCAACCAGGGCTGCATCAACTACGAGCTGTGGACCGGCTCCAAGGCCCCCCGGGACGTGATGTACGCCAAGCTGAAGTCTGAGTTCGGACTGTAAAGCCCGGCATCCCCCCAAGCGGACCGATCGCTCCTGCCGGATTGTCCTCCGGCAGGAGTTTTTCGCTATAATCGACCGCTGCCGCCCGCCAGGAAGTTCAGAATTTCTCCAGATTTAACCTGCGGGCCTTGCATATTTCGATTCATCTGTGTTATAATTCTTCGGTAAAACGCACTTTTGCCGATTCGCAGGGCGGTTGACCGTAGGGTGCAAGCTCATGGTGTCCTGGGGAGTTGAAGCAAAAGGTGGAAAAAACAAGGAGGGAAACCCACTATGGCAGTCATTTCCATGAAGCAGCTGCTGGAGGCCGGCGTTCACTTCGGCCATCAGACCCGCCGCTGGAACCCGAAGATGGCCCAGTACATCTTCACCGAGCGCAACGGCATCTACATCATCGACCTGCAGAAGACCGTTCGCAAGATCGACGAGGCGTACATGTTCGTGCGCGACATCGCCCTGGAGGGCAAGAGCGTGCTGTTCGTCGGCACCAAGAAGCAGGCGCAGGAGTCCATCGAGGCCGAGGCCAAGCGCTGCGGCATGTTCTATGTGAACAACCGCTGGCTGGGCGGCACCCTGACCAACTTCCGCACCATGCAGACCCGCATCAAGAGGCTGAACGACATCGACGCGATGGAGAAGAACGGCCAGTTCGACGTCCTGCCCAAGAAGGAAGTCATCAAGCTGTGCGCTGAGCGCGAAAAGCTGCTGAAGAACCTGGGCGGCATCCGCGAGATGAAGAAGCTCCCCGGCGCCCTGTTCATCGTCGATCCCCGCAAGGAGCGCATCGCCGTGGCCGAGGCCCGCACCCTGGGCATTCCGATCGTCGCCATCGTCGACACCAACTGCGACCCCGATGAGATCGACTACGTCATCCCCGGCAACGACGACGCCATCCGCGCTGTCAAGCTGATCGCCGGCAAGCTGGCTGACGCCGTTCTGGAGGGCAAGCAGGGCGAGCAGACCGAGGACGAAGCTCCCGCAGCCGCCGAATAAAATAGGGTTTCTGATTCATGCGACGCCCAACGGGTGCCGCTTGAATCGCGTAAAGGGCGCGAACAGGCGTCCGACGACAATCAATCTGGGAGGAATACACTATGCCTAATTTTTCCGCCAAGGACGTTATGGATCTGCGCGGCCGCACCGGCTGTGGCATGATGGATTGCAAGAAGGCCCTGACCGAATGCGACGGCGACGTTGAGAAGGCCATCGACTACCTGCGTGAAAAGGGCCTGGCCAAGGCCGCCAAGAAGCAGAGCCGCATCGCCGCCGAGGGCCTGGTGGGCAGCTACATCTGCTCCAAGTGCGGCACCGGCGCCATCGTCGAGGTCAACTGCGAGACCGACTTCGTGGCCAACACCCCCGAGTTCAAGGAAATGGTCACCGGCATCGCCCAGCAGATCGTGCGCGGCAATCCCGCCGACGTCGAGGCCCTGCTGGCCGAGAAGTACCTGGACACCGATCAGACCGTGTCCGAGGTCATCACCGAGAAGACCGCCAAGATCGGCGAGAAGATCTCCATCCGCCGCTTCGCCCGCTATGAGTGCGGCGAGAACGGCTTCGTGGATTCCTACATCCACATGGGCGGCAAGGTCGGCGTGCTGGTCAAGGCCGAGGTCCCCGAGGTCAACGACACCGTGAAGGAAGTCCTGCACGACGTCGCGCTGCAGATCGCGGCTGCCTCCCCCGTCGCGCCCGAGTACGTGACCCGCGACCAGGTCAACCCCGAGCACCTGCAGCACGAGACCATGATCCTCGCCGAGCAGGCCCGCAACGAGGGCAAGCCCGAGAAGATCATCGAGAAGATGGTCCAGGGCCGCATCAACAAGTTCTATCAGGAAGTGTGCCTGGTGGAGCAGGTCTTCGTCAAGGACGGCGAGACTCCGGTCGGCAAGATGATCGAGTCCAAGGTCCCCGGCATGAAGATCGCCGAGTTCACCCGCTACAAGATGGGCGACGGCCTGGAGAAGAAGGTCTCCGACCTGGCCGCCGAGGTCGCCGAGCAGATCGGCAAGAAGTGAGTCAAAACTGCAAAAGGGAACGTATTAATACGTTCCCTTTTTTGCGGGTTGCGCCAAAGAGAGGAGGCCTGTCCGTTGCGTAAAAACACGTTCCCACGCCTCATCGCGCTGGTTCTTGCTGTGCTGGCGTTGTCGACAGTTCCGGCGCTGGCCTCCTGGAATCCAGGCGGAACCTGGGCGCTCCACGATGGTCCCCTCGCCTTCCGCACCGGCCCGGGCGAGCGGTACGCACAGTGCTGCGAGCTTTCCCGGGACGCCTCCGCCGTGGCCATCGAGCTCGAACAAAATGGCAGGGATCACTGGGTTCTGTGTGAATTCCAGCTTTCCGGAAACCGCGTACGGGCCTATGCCAAATTCACCGGAATCCACTTGGATGACGACATCCCCTTCGCCAGCCACAGCCGCTTTCCGCGCCGTCTCGTCTCCGACGCACAGGTTTTCACAGCGCCGGATCTGCACTCAGAAGTCCGGTCGGAGCTTTCCGAGGGGGAAGAGGTGCTCTTCCTGGCCTTTGAGGGCGATTATTGCTTCATCGAGTTTGCGGACGGCGGCCAGCCTTGCCGCGGCTATGTCCGGGAGGAATGCTTCATGGTCGACTTGGGCGAGTTCGCCGAGGACTTTCCCGACAACGACAGCATGACCCTCTACGTCATCAAGGAGAGCGCCAACCTGTACAGCGATCCCGACGAGAGCTCCGAGGCGCTGTTTGAAATGCCCTTTAACGCCAGCGCGACGCTGTGGTTCGACAGCTACTACGAGCACGCGCCGGAGGGCTGGACACCGCTCCACTACGGCGGCCTCTTCGGCTGGGGCCGGACCCGGGATTTCAGCGACCTCCGCTTTGACAGCCCGGAGCAGGCTGCGGAGCTCCTCTCCCTGATGGGCGAATACGAAGATTGAAAGGACGATCACAATGTACAAGCGCATAATCCTCAAGCTCTCCGGCGAGACCCTTGCGCCCGAGAAGTTTTCCGAGAACAACGCCTCCCACTGCTTTGACGCGGCCCGCGTGGACCGCGCGGCGGCGGCCATCGTAAAGCTGGCCGATCTGGGCGTGCAGGTGGGCGTGGTCATGGGCGGCGGCAACATCTGGCGCGGCCGCTTCACCGACCAGATGAACCCCGTGCTGGCCGACCAGATGGGTATGCTGGCCACCATCATCAACGCCCTGGCCGTGCAGGACGCCATCGTCCGACTGGGTCGCGGTGCAACCGTGTTCACCGCCCAGGAGATGACCCGCTTTGCCGACCTGTACCGCGCCGACCGCGCCATCGCCGCCATGGAGCGCGGCGACATCGTGCTGCTCTCCGGCGGCAGCGGCAACCCCTTCTTCACCACCGACACCGCCGCGGCCCTGCGCGCCGCCGAGCTGCACGCTGACGCGGTGTTCAAGGGAACCACCGTGGACGGCGTATACTCCGCGGATCCCCGCAAGGATCCCAACGCCAAGCTGATCCGGGACATCACCTACCGCGAGACCATCGAGCAGGGCCTCAAGGTCATGGACACCTCCGCCTTCCAGCTGTGCCAGGACCAGCGCATCCCCGTCATCCGCATCTTCAACATGGACGACCTGGACAACATCGTGAAGGTCGCCCAGGGCGCGGACATCGGCACGGTGGTACACCTCTGATCGCTTGTCCATACAGACAGCCCCTTCTCTTTTGAGCAATGTCACTAAGATAGGGCAACGAGGGGCACGAACAAGCGAGTTCGTGCTCCT
>JAUMVG010000138.1 GCA_030530315.1 Clostridia bacterium
GCTGGCCTGCTGGGACTCGCTTTTGGACTGCCCCGCGTCATTCGACTGCGGCGCGTCCGAAGCGGGCGCCTCCTGGGGTTTTTCATCCTGCTGCGCGTCATTCGACGCCTTGGGCTGTTCCTCCACCGTCTCGACGGCAGCGGCCCCTCCCTCCACAGTGGGGGCGCTCTCCTCTGCCACGGCCGCGCCGTTCAGGCACAGGCACAGGCACAGCAAAAAGACCAGCTTTTTCATATTCGTTGCTTCCTTTCAATATCTTCACGCGGGGATCAATCTCTCACCCCGACGGTCACTGTCTATTAGACGCATCCCATTTCCAAAATGATTCGAGTTTTCCGAAATTAATGATAACATTACAGCTATGGGCTGTCAACGCCGTTCCCGCGTCGAATTGCGTTCATTTTTTCAACATTTGTCTTATGAACAATGAAATCAAGGCGCGCGCTGCTGCCGGAGCTGCAAATCAACATGTTTTCGCCCTTATCAACGGGAATCTTCAACAACTTGAAGGGGAAGCGCAACCTTGCGCCTCCCCTTCGGTTTTGCGGATTTATATTGCTTCGGAGCGTCGCTTTTCTTCCCGGCTATGCCCACAGGATGTGCATCAGCTTGGGGAAGGCCTCGTCCACGATCTTCATCGTGCGCAGCAGCAGCTCCACGCAGATGGGGCCGCTGGTGTCCTCGTTGATGATGGCGTCGCACTGGACGTTGATCTTGTCGTCCTTTGTGAAGAACTTCAGCCAGCGGTAGGTGCCGTTCAGCTCGTTCGCCGCGTCCATCATCCGGGTCCACTTCTCGTCCGGGAAGACGGCCAGCCCGAATATGCGCAGCGAGACGGCGTGCCCGTCCTTGTCGAACACGAAGATCGCGTCGTAACGGGCATTGCTCTTGCTGTTCACGGAGCAGACCACGAGGCTCTCGCCTCCGTCCAGGTCCCGGCTGTCCCGGTACTTCAAACCCACCCGGTCGCATTCGCTCATAAACCGCATTGCTGTATTCAGCATGTTCATCCTCCTCCCGGTCTGTGTTTGGGAAGGGCCCGTCCGGCGCGCGCCGTCAGATCAGGCTCTCCAGGTCGGTGTATTCATAGCCGTGGGCGATGGCCACGTTTCGGCAGGTCAGTTTGCCGCCGTAGGTGTTCACGGCGGAGCACAGGGCCGCGCTCTCGCGGCATGCCGCCTCCAGGCCGTCCCTGGCGATCTGCAGGCCGTAGCGCAGGGTGGCGTTGGTCAGGGCGATGGTGCTGGTGCGCGGCACCGCGCCGGGCATGTTGCCCACGCAGTAGTGCACCACGCCGTCCTTCACGTACACCGGGTCGTCGTGGGTGGTCACGTGGGAGGTCTCGCCGCAGCCGCCCTGGTCGATGGCCACGTCCACGAACACCGCGCCGGGCTTCATCTCCGGCAGGTACTTCGCCTTGAACAGCTTGGGCGTGGTCGCGCCGGGGATCAGCACCGAGCCGATCACCAGGTCCGCGTCCTTCACCGCCCGCTCCACGTTGCTGTCGTTGGAAACCAGCGTCTGGACGCGGCCGCCGTAGAGGTTGTCCAGCTCCTCCAGCCGCTTCAGGTTCACGTCCAGTATGGTCACGTTCGCGCCCATGCCCACGGCGATCTTGCAGGCGTTCGCGCCCACCGTGCCGCCGCCGAGGATGACCACGTTGGCCTTCGGGGTGCCCGGCACGCCCGCCAGCAGCACGCCCTCGCCGCCGAAGCGCTTCTCCAGGTACTTCGCGCCCTCCTGGATGGACAGGCGACCGGCGATCTGGCTCATGGGGATCAGCAGCGGCAGGGAACGGTCCGCCTCCTGCAGCGTCTCATAGGCCACGCCCTTCACCTTGCCGGCGAGCAGCGCGTCCGTCTGCGCCTTGTCCGCCGCCAGGTGCAGGTAGGTGTACAGGATCAGCCCCTCGTGGAACAGCGGATACTCCGACTCCAGGGGCTCCTTCACCTTCACCATCATCTCCGAGAGCCGCCAGACCTCCACGGCATCGTCCAGCACCTTCGCGCCGGCACGGACGTACTCCTCGTCGCCGAAGCCCGAGCCCGCGCCCGCGCCGCTCTCCACGTAAACCTCGTGGCCCGCGGCCACATAGGCGCGCACGTTGTCCGGCGTCAGTCCCACGCGGAACTCGTTGTTCTTGATCTCCTTGACGCATCCGATCCTCACTTGCCCATTCCTCCTTTTCAGCGCAATTCAGGTATCATGCTAACTTGAGATGTTTCATTATAGCATGCCAAAACGGGTTTTGCAAGAATCGGGTTTTACGCGAAGAGACCAGCTCGCCGTGGTTTTAGAGTGTGTTTCTAAAATGAGTCATGTGCAGTTTCGAGTGGATTGGGCTGCATTTCAAGGCGATTTCCCGCAGGCTTAGTGGTGCTAAGTCAAGGGGAATCAACGCTGAAATGCAGTTCAAGACGCCGAAAATGCA
>JAUMVG010000139.1 GCA_030530315.1 Clostridia bacterium
GTGGGCAAGGAGTTCAAGGTGACCCGAGAGCGCATCCGCCAGATCGAAGCCAAGGCGCTGCGCAAGCTGCGCCATCCCAGCCGCTCCCGCAAGCTGAAGGATTCCATCGACTGATGGGTGAAAGAAACTCTATTGCGTTGGATCCGCGCCTGTCCATGGTGGCGCGCCTCGTCGGCACTTGCGACTGTTATGCCGACATCGGCTGCGACCATGGCAGGCTCGGCGCGTTTATGCTGCAAAACAACCTGTGCCGCCGGGCCCTGCTGACGGACATCTCGGAGCCCTCCCTGGCCAAGGCCCGGGCGCTGATCGAGCGTCTGGGACTGGAGGAGAGGACGGTGTTTCGCGTTGGCGACGGCGCGCTGGCCATCGATGAGCCGGTCCAGGCGGTGGTGATCGCCGGCATGGGCGGCTCTACCATTGCGGAGATCCTCCGCGGCGGGCGCGAGCGCCTGGGAAACGCGCGCCTGGTGCTCCAGCCAAACGTGGCCGCGCCGGAATTGCGAAAAACGCTGTGCGAAATCGGCTATGCCATCGTCGACGAGCGGGTGGTGCAGGACGGCAGGCGCTGCTATGTGATCCTCGCCGCCGAGCCCGGAAAAGCCGACTACGGTCTGAAAGAGCGGGTGGTCGGCCCGGTATTGCTTGAAAGGATGCCTGACGAGCTGCTGCCCTACGCGCGGTTCAGGCTTCGGGTGGCGAAGAAGGCCCTTGCGGGCGCCCTTGCCTCCGGAGACGATGGTCAGATCGCGCCGCTGGAACGGGAAGCGGCCATCTGGGAGGAGGTGCTCGCGTGTCTGCTACGGTAGCGCAGGTATTGGAGCTTGTGAACGGCATTGCGCCCTTTGAACTGGCGGAGTCCTGGGACAACGTGGGACTCCTCGCCGGCAGGCCTGACGCGAAGGTCGATCGGGTGCTCTGCGCCCTGGACATGAGCCTTGCGGTGATCGGGGAAGCGGAGCGCAAAGGCGTTCAGCTGATCGTCACTCATCACCCCATACTGTTTCGCGGCAGGAAGAACCTGAGGGAGACGGATGCGGAGGGCCGCATGCTGTGTGCGCTGGTGCGGTCGGGAATAGCGATGATCGCGGCGCATACGAACTACGACAACGCCGAACCGGGGGTGAACGATGCCCTTGCGGCGGCGCTTGGACTGAAGGATGTACGCGTGCTGGAAAGCGGCATGCGCATGGGCAACCCGAAACAAACCGACTTCGGTTCTTTTGCGACCTTCGCGGAGGCCGCGCTGGGCGGCCCGATACGCAGATACGGCGATCCGAAGCGCAGGATCGAGCGCGTGGCGGTCCTCGGCGGCGCCGGGGAGGACTACGCCGGCATAGCGATGGAGAACGGCGCCGACGTCTACCTGACCGGCGAGATGGCCTATCACAAGGCGCTGGACGCCCAGGACAACGGGCTGTGCGTGCTGGAGGCCGGGCATGCCGCGACGGAATATCCCGCAATTTCTGCCCTTTGCAGAGGTTTACAAATCGCCGCGAATGCTGTACAATATGATATATGCGTCTTGAAGAGCGAAGCTGAATTGTTTTTCTGATTGATGGAGGTTGAGGTTATGCAGTTGTATTCCCTTTGGCAGTTCATGCAGGTTGACATGGAGGCCGATGGTTTTGAGAGCAGGATGCGCCAGTCCGCGAATCGCCAGAAGCTGATCAAGCAGCGCGATTTCCTGAAGGACCAGCAGGCGAACATGAAGAAGCTCGAAAGCGACGTCGCCGTGATGCAGGACCGCCTTGAGGCCGTCAAGGACGAGGCCGCCCGCCTTGAGAAGGTTCTGGAGGCACTGAGCCAGGAGATCAACGACAACCCGCCTGCATCCGTGGAGGAGGCCCAGAAGCAGTCCGAGGCGGTTTCCAAACTGCTGGACTCCCTGAGCCGCTACGAGCACGAGCTGCAGAAGATGCGCAAGGACGCGGACACGAAGGATCGCCAGCAGAAGGAGATCCGCGTGCGCGCCGCCAAGACCAAGGTCGAGTTCGACCAGCTGAAGGTGGAATACGACAAGGAGTTCAAGGCCGATACCGAGAAGCTGCAGCAGATGCGCGCCAACACCGAAAAAGAGGCGAAGAAGATCGACCCGAAGCTGTTGGCAAAGTACCGCAGCATCAAGCAGCATTGCACGCCGCCCATGGCGAAGCTGATCAACGGCCAGTGCAGCGGCTGCTTCATGTCGCTGCCCAGCGCCACGCTGCTGGACATCCGCAGCGGCGAGCATATCGTGGAGTGCGACAACTGCGGTCGCATACTCTACGACGCGGGGGAATGAGCCCCGCCTGATCGATGATGATTGTTGTGAGGACGCCAGACGATCGCAGGCGCGCGAGCGCTTGAGGAAAGTCCGAGCACCACAGGGCAGGGTGCCGGTTAACTGCCGGTGAAGGCGACTTCAAGGAAAGTGCAACA
>JAUMVG010000081.1 GCA_030530315.1 Clostridia bacterium
CCGAAGATGGCGCGCAGCAGGCGCTCCTCGGCGGTCAGCTCGGTCTCGCCCTTCGGAGTGACCTTGCCGACCAGGATGTCGTTGGCCCGGACCTCGGCGCCGATGCGGATGATGCCGCGCTCGTCCAGGTCGCGCAGCGCGTCCTCGCCCACGCCGGGGATGTCGCGGGTGATTTCCTCCGGGCCCAGCTTGGTGTCGCGGGCCTCGGACTCATACTCCTCGATGTGGATCGAGGTGTACATATCTTCCTTCACGAGGCGCTCAGACAGCAGAACGGCGTCCTCGTAGTTGTAGCCTTCCCAGGTCATGAAGCCGATCAGCGCGTTGCGGCCCAGGGAGATCTCGCCCTGATCCGTGCTGGGGCCGTCGGCGATGGGCTGGCGCTTGGCCACGACCTCGCCCTCGGTGACGATGGGATGCTGGTTGATGCAGGTGCCCTGGTTGGAGCGGGCGAACTTCTGCAGCCTGTAGTACTGGTCCACGCCGTCCTCGCCGCGGATGATGATCTCATCGGCGGTGACGCGGGTCACCACGCCGGCCTCGCGGGCCAGCAGCACCACGCCGGAGTCGCAGGCGGCCTTGTACTCGATGCCGGTGGCCACCAGCGGCGCCTCGGGCTTCAGCAGCGGCACCGCCTGGCGCTGCATGTTGGAGCCCATCAGGGCACGGTTTGCGTCGTCGTTCTCCAGGAAGGGGATCATGCCGGTGGCAACGGAGATCAGCTGGCGGGGAGAGACGTCCACGTAGTCCACGCGGGCGGCCTCCACCTGGGTGATCTCGTCCCGGCGGCGCACGGTGACGCGCTCGTTGACGAAGTGGCCCTCGTCGTCCAGCGGCTCGTTGGCCTGGGCGATAATGTACTTGTCCTCCTCGTCGGCGGTCATGTAGTCGATCTGCTCGGTCACGACGCCGGTGGCCTTGTCGATCTTCCGGTAGGGCGCCTCGATGAAGCCGTATTCGTTGATGCGCGCATAGGTCGCCAGGGAGCCGATCAGGCCGATGTTCGGGCCTTCAGGCGTCTCAATGGGGCAGATGCGGCTGTAGTGGCTGTAGTGCACGTCGCGCACCGCGAAGGACGCGCGCTCGCGGTTCAGGCCGCCGGGGCCCAGGGCCGACAGGCGGCGCTTGTGGGTCAGCTCCGCCAGCGGGTTCGGCTGGTCCATGAACTGGGACAGCTGGGAGGAGCCGAAGAACTCCTTGATGGCGGCGGAGACCGGGCGGATGTTGATCAGGTCCTGAGGACGGACCTTGTCGATGTCTTGGATGGCCATGCGCTCCTTGACCACGCGCTCCAGGCGGGACATGCCCACGCGGATCTGGTTCTGGAGCAGCTCGCCCACGCTGCGCAGGCGGCGGTTGCCCAGGTGGTCGATGTCGTCCACCTCGCCGATGCCGTAGAACAGGCCGAACTGGTAGGAGATGGAAGCGATGATGTCGTCCACCAGCACGTGCTTGGGCATCAGGTCCTTCATGGCCTCCTTGAGCGCCTGGTTCAGCGGCACGCCGTCCGCCTTCACGCGCTCCAGCAGCTTGACCAGGGTGGGCACGTGCACCCGCTCGGAGAAGTGGGCGACGCTCTCGTCGTACTGGGCGAAGAGCTCGGGGTCATAGCCCTCCATGAAGGGCTTGAAGAAGGCGAAGTTGTTGCCGATGATGTTCACATCGCGCTCGGACATGCGCACGCAGACCATGTTCACGCCGGCGTTCTGGATGGCCTCGGCCTGCTCACGGGAAATGGCCTCGCCCGCC
The DNA here is from genome assembly GCA_030530315.1 of Clostridia bacterium. Taxonomy (GTDB): domain Bacteria; phylum Bacillota; class Clostridia; order Christensenellales; family Aristaeellaceae; genus UBA2862. The sequence continues at coordinate 1,750 of JAUMVG010000081.1, forward strand.
TGCGCCAGCACCTCGCCGGTGTAGGGATGCACCACGTCCTCGACCGGGATCTGGTTGAAGATGCGCAGCGCCAGGGCCAGTTTCTTATTATACTTATAGCGGCCGACGTGGGCCAGGTCGTACCTCTTGGGGTCAAAGAACAGGGAATTGATCAGGCTGGTGGCGGAATCCACCGACGGCGGCTCGCCCGGGCGCAGCTTGTTGTAGATGTCGATGAGCGCCTGGTCCCTGCGGGACTTGTAGCGCAGCTCGCCCTTGTCGTTCACGGAGGGCGCGTCGCGGGTGATGGTGGCGGTCACGTGCTCGTCGTCGCCGAACAGGCGGGTGATCTCCTCGTCGCTCTCCACGCCCATGGCGCGCAGCAGCACCGTCGCCGGCAGCTTGCGGGCGCGGTCGATGCGCGCGAACACGACGCCGTTGGAATCGGTCTCATACTCGATCCACGCGCCGCGGTTGGGGATCATCTGCGCGGAATACAGCGCAGCGCCCGTCTTGTCGATGGCCTTGGAATAGTAGACGCCGGGAGAGCGCACCAGCTGGGAGACGATGACGCGCTCGGCGCCGTTGATGATAAAGGTGCCGTGCTCGGTCATCAGCGGGAAGTCGCCCATGAAGACCTCGGACTCCTTGATCTCGTGGGTGTCCCGGTTGGTCAGGCGCACCGTCACCTTAAGCGGCGCGGCATACGTGGTGTCGCGCTCCTTGCACTTCTCGACGGTATACTTCGGCTTGTCGTCCAGCGAATAATCGGTGAACTCCAGCACCAGGCTCTCGCTGTAGTCGGTGATCGGCGAAACGTCCGCCAAAACCTCCCGGAGGCCTTCCTTCAAAAAGTGTTCGTAGGATTTCTTTTGAACCTCGATCAGATCAGGTACTGCCAGCGCCTCTTCAATGCGCGCAAAGCACATGCGCGTGCGTTTGCCCATTTGCATCGGATGAGCCATACCCAAAATCACCCCTATCTTCGTCGTCATACCGCGGGTCTTCTCGGCCTGCAGCCCGCCGCCAGCCGCCGGAAAGCCAATTGCTAATTCTTGGTTAACTCGAGGATTTTGTGTGAATTTTCAGTGATTCACAAAAACCCCCGATGCCCGAATTTGCCTGCTTTATCGGCATTTTGGCCGCGGAAGCGGCTTTTCGTCCATACTAACGCAATATAATACTATATCAAAACCTTTTTTCCCTGTCAAGCCCTTTTTCTCGCCGGTTCCGGGGTGATTCCCGCCAAAAAACGGAAATGCCCGAAGATTTAACCTAATCTTCGGGCAGGAATTGCATTCATCCATTCTGCGAAGGGGCGAAAGCATCCGAAATCAAACTTGCATATGAATCTGCCATTTGCAGGATTTGCGTCATTATCAGCCCTTGCGCGCCTCTCCCTGCAGCCGCAGGGGCAGCTCCAGCCGGTGCTTCTCCAGCAGCTCCCGGTCCCGCAGGATCGCCTCCGCGGGGCCGTCGGCGGCGATCTGCCCGCCGGACAGCAGGATCACCCGATCGCAGGTATCGAGGATCATGTCCAGGTCGTGGGAGGTGATCAGCTTGGTCTGGGGCAGCCCCCGGATGATGTCGATGACCACGCGGCGGTTGTAAGGATCCAGCGCGGAGGTCGGCTCGTCCATCAGCACGGCCTCGGGCCGCATGGCGAGGATCGTGGCGATGGCGGCCATGCGCTTCTCGCCACCGGAGATGCGGTGGTTGTGCCGGTGCTTGAGCGCCTCCAGCCCCAGCTGCCGCAGGGCCTCGTCCACCCGGGCCTCCGCTTCCTGGCGGGACAGGCCGTAGTTCAGCGGCGCAAAGATCATGTCCTCGTAAACCGTGGGCATGAACATCTGGTTGTCGGAGTTCTGCAGCACGAAGCCCAGCTTGCGCCGCACCCGGGCCAGCGTCGCCTTCTCCACCGGCTCGCCGTCCACCAGGATGCGCCCCTGAACGGTCAGGAGCCCCAGCAGCGCCTTCATCAGCGTGGACTTTCCCGCGCCGTTGGCGCCGATCAGCCCCACGGCCTCGCCGGGCTTGATGTGAAAGGAGATGTCCTTCAACACCGGCGTCTCCCGCTCATAGCCGAAGCACACGTTCTCGCATACGATCATTGCGTTCACCTCACAAGCGCGCCGCCCAGCAGGCCCGCCACGTCCACAAAGCTAAACAGCGCGCAGATTCCGGCGCAGGCCGCCGCGTACAGCGCGTCGCCAGCGGCAAAGGCGCGCGCCCCGGCATAGTGGAACTCCCCGTGAAAGCCCCTCAGCCGCATGCTGGCGTACAGCTCCTCGGCCCGGTCGGCGCTGCGCAGCAGCAGCTGGCCCAGGAAGGACCCCCACGCAGAGTAATGGATGCCCTTCTGCCCTGGAGCCCGCAGGCGGTAGGCGTCGGTCATCACCGCCAGCTCCTCGGTCATCACGCCCACGTAGCGATAGGTGAGCAGCAGCAGCGTCACCAGCATGCCCGGCACATGCAGCATCCGCAGCGCCGCGCACAGCGCGTCGATGGAGGTGGTGGCGATCAGCAGGAACGACGCCGTAAGGCACAGCACGCCCTTCAGCATCAGCGTCAGCATGGAGACCACCCCGCCCGACACCGCCACGCCGCCCAGGGCCAGCAGCGGCGCCTTGTCGAACAGCGGGTTGAACAGCCCCACCGCCATCACCAGCGGCAGCACGATGCGCAGCTTGTAGAAGCAGGTGCGCACGGGCACGCCGCTGAGCTGGAACAGCAGCGCGGGGTACAGCACCATGGTCAGCGCTCCGCTGAGGGCGTATTTGTCGAAGGAGGCCACCGCGACGATGTAGACCACCGTCGCCAGCAGCTTGGCCAGCGGATGCAGGCGATGGATCGGGGAATCCGCCGCCGCCAGGTCGTCCATCTCCCGAAGCTCATAGAGCGCCTCGTCCATCTTGCTCATCCGCTCGCCCCCCTTCACGCACACAAGAGGGATCCCCGAAGACCGGGGATTCCCTCAGTGCAAAAATGTCAAGTTGAAATATGTCGTCAGTGCCGCGCAGGCAGGTCCTGTTCTTCCAGCAGGCTGCGTCGATCAGGCTTTCCTGCGCTTGCGGAAGAAGCCCCCCGCCATGCAGATCAGCACCGCCACGCCGGCCACCATGGCCGAGCCCACAAGTCCGGACACGGTAGTGCCCGCGGGACTCTCGCTGCCCGAGAAGCCGTAGTCCGGCAGGAAGGAGGTCGCCTCCTGAACGCTGCCCGCCGCGTCGGCCAGGCCGCTGCTCACGCCGAAGTTCTCTTCGTCCAGACCCATGTTTTCGCTGTAGCCCGCCTCGGCATTGCCGAACAGGGCCCACTCCAGGCCGTCGGGATTGGAGCTGGCCAGCAGGGACAGTCCGCCGCCCACCAGCGCGGCAACCACGGCCAGGATGATCACCACGGATTTCAGGGACCGCTTCGGCGCGCCGGAGACGGGTTCCACGTCCCGCAGCAGCTCCGGGCGGGATTCATATACGAACACCAGCACCGCCGCGGTCACCAGGCCCTCGATCAGGCCGATGGCCAGGTGGATGGGCTGCATCAGCGCCACGAACGCGCCGAAGGGCAGCTCGGTGATGCCGGAGAGGCTGGTCTCGAGCACCACGGAGAACGCGCCCAGCTGCAGCGTCAGCACGCAGCCCAGCACGCTGGCGCAGATGATCCGCGCCCGCTGGCCGCCGCGCCCCGCGGACCGTCCGCCGCTCACGATGGGCCGCCAGATCAGGAAGTAGCCCACGAAGCAGCCGTAGAACGCCATGTTCCACACGTTTGCTCCCAGGGCCATCAATCCGCCGTCGGCAAAGAACAGGCACTGTATGGCCAGTATCACGATCATCGACAGGAAGCCGGCATAGGGTCCCAGCAGCGCGGAGAGCAGCATGCCGCCGCACATGTGGCCCGAGGAGCCGGTGCCCGGGATGGTGTAGTTGATCATCTGTCCGGCAAACACCAGCGCGGCCGTCACCGCCATGGTGGGCAGCTTCTGGGGGTTGTCGTCCTTCTTCAGGTGGTGAATGGAAATCCCGGCGGCAGTGCCGGAAGCGGCGTACATGACGGCCGCCACGGCCGGCGCCAGCAGAGCGTCTGCCATATGCATTGCGCAATCCCTCTTTCGTGTTCTGCTTACATTCAAACATTATAGCGGATCGCGCCGCCGCCGCAAGCCCCCTGGGGGGATTCGGCGGCGAGATTTGTGCAAACTGCACAAACCTCATGGGATGTCATTCGCCTCGCCGGCTTCGCGCCTCCCCCAGCACCTGGGCGAGGGCCCGCTTCTTTTCGATGCCGGAGAAGTGCAGCTGCTTCGCCCGGGCCAGCAGTTCCGAGAAGTCCGGGCCGGGCCGGAGCCCCGCCGCCACCAGGTCCTGGCCGGTGACCATGGGCCGGGTCATCACCTGGCGGTAGTCCTCCAGCCGCTCCCACAGGAAGGCCTCGTTGGCGTCGTCATAGGGCTTGTCCAGCTTGCCGGAGGCGTCCGCCCGGGCCAGCAGGATCAGGTCCTCCGGGCACACGCTCAAATCGAACATCTCCCGGGTCTTTTTCTTCTTCGACCGGCACTGGGCCAGCACGTTGGGCCGCATGTGCAGCCACATCATGTTCTTCACGTACTCGATCAGCCGGGTCTGGTTGGTCAGCCGCCGCAGCTGCCGCTCGCACAGCTCCAGCCCCTGGACCTCGTGGCCGTAGGAGGTGATCTTCCCGTCTGGCTGCACCTGGGTGGCCACGATCTTGCCCAGGTCGTGGGTCAACGCGCTCAGCATGAACGCCAGCGGCCACTGGGCCCTGTCCCGCAGCCGGGCGGCGCAGTCCAGCACCTGCATGGTGTGCTCGAACACGTCCCCCTCGGGGTGATAGACCGGGTTCTGCCGAACGCCGACGCACTGCTCGACCTCCGGGAAGAACTCCGTCAGGTGGCCCATCCGGCGCAGCTCCCGGAAGAACACCGAGGGCCGCCGGGCCTTCAGCAGCGCCTTGCCCAGCTCGTCGAACACCCGCTCCACGGACAGCTCCGAGACCGCCATCCTTCGGCACAGCGCCCGGGTCTCGGGCACGATCTGCGCCTCCAGCCGCGCCGCGAACTGGGCCGCCCGGAACACCCGCAGGGCGTCCTCGGGGAAGGTGGCGTCGTTCACGTGGCGGATCAGCCGGGCTTCGAGGTCGGCCTGGCCGCCCCAGCAGTCCACCAGCTCCCAGGTCAGCACGTCCCGGAGCATGGCGTTGATGGTGAAATCCCGACGCATGCTGGCGCCCCGGAAGGACATCTCCGGGTCCACGCTGACGTCGAAGTCGGTGTGCCGGTCGCCGGTGCGCCGCTCCCGGCGGGGCATGGCGACGTCCAGGTTCGAGTGGGCCAGCCCGAACACGCCGAAGCTCGCCCCCTTCTCCACCACCTCGCCCATGCCGGCGAGCAGCGCCCGAAGGGCCGCGGGCTTCATGCCGTAGACCTCTATGTCGATGTCCTTGCAGGGCACGCCCAGCAGGCCGTCCCGCACGATGCCGCCCACGAACATCGCGCGGCCGCCCTCCCGGGCCGCCGCTTCCGCGATTCGCTTCGCCAGCGCCATATCCTGTTCAAACGTGTTCAAACGTATCACCCGCGGAGTATTATAGCACCCCGGGGGCCGGATGGCAAATGCCGCCGCGCCGCGCGTCCAGGCCGGCGGAATAGTATTACACAAAATTTCCTTTCTATGAGTGAAAAAGCTTCAAAGTATGCTATAATGAATGATATAGGATGGGGTTTTGCCGGCAGGCGCGATCACCGCCCACCGGACCCAACAACACATCCGTCAAGGAGGTTTCCCTTTCATGGACGACCCATTCGGTCCCAGTATTCTGATTCTCATCGCGCTGCTGCTGGCCGCCGTCGTGCGCGCCGCCGAGGCAGCCATTCCCTTTATCGACGAGGGCGAGGCCAATCGCCGGGCGGAGGAAGGCGACGCGAAGTCCCGCCGGGCCCTGCGCCTGGTCCGCCGGTCGGAGCGCGCCGAGTTCGGCGAGTTCCGCATGGCCCACGCCCTGCTGCTGATCGCGGCCGGCATGGCGGCCTTCGGCTGGCTGGGCGGCGCGCTGACCGCGCGCTTCGCCGCCGCGGAGATCCGGTTCCCGGGCCTGCTCTCCGGGCTGTGCGTGCTGCTGCCCTTCGGGCTCGTCGCCTTCATGCTCACCGGCGTCATCCCCGGGCACCTGGCCGCCCACTGGCGTCAGGGGCTGTTCGACCGCGTCGCCCCCGCCTGCGAGTGGACGCTGGCCGTCCTCTCCCCCCTCACCCGCCTGGCCCTGTGGCTGGGCGCGCTGGCGCTGAAGCCCTTCCACATCAAGCCCGCGGACATGGGCGACCACGTGACGGAGGAGGACATCCTCCAGATGGTGGACATCGGCGAGGAAAAGGGCGCCATCGAGAGCGACGAGCGGGAGATGATCGAGAACATCTTCGAGTTCAACAACATGGACGCCGGGGACTGCATGATCCACCGCAAGGACATCACCGCCATCGACATCGAGGCGGACGACGCCGAGATCCTGCAGACCATCCGGGACAGCGGCCTGTCACGCTTCCCCGTCTATGAGGACAGCATCGACAACGTGCTGGGCATCCTCACCACCCGGGACTACCTGATCAGCCAGGTGGAGGGGCGCAAGGTGCCCCTGCGGCAGCTGATCCGGCCCGCCCACTTCGTGCCGGAATCGGTGCGTACGGACGTGCTGTTCCAGGAGATGCAGACCCGCAAGCAGCACATGGCCATCGTGGTGGACGAGTACGGCGGCACCAGCGGCCTGATCACCCTGGAGGACCTGCTGGAGGAGATCGTCGGCAACATCTACGACGAGTTCGACCCCAAGGAGGAGCCGGAGATCACCCGCCTGGGGGACAACCGCTGGCGCGTGTCCGGCGCCACCGAGCTGGAGACCCTGGCCGAGGCGCTGGAGCTGGAGCTGCCGGAGGATGAGGAGTACGACACCCTCGGCGGCCTGATCTTCAGCCGCCTGACCGAGATCCCCGCCGACGGCGAGCACCCCGAGGTGGAGTGCTACGGCCTGCGCATCCGCGTGGAGGAGCTGGCCGAGCGCCGCGTGGAGTGGGCCGTCGTGGAGAAGCTGGCCCCCGCCCCCGAGGATGCCGACGCCAACCCCGACAAGGATTGACAGGGCATCGTCTGTGAAAAGCTGTCTGTAATTCTCAATTTCCAATTCTCAATTCATTACGAAAGGCAGTGACCGACCCATGGAAATGCTCAAGCAGAGGATTCTGCAGGATGGCCGCGCGCTGAGCGACCAAGTGCTGTTGGTGGATTCCTTCCTGAACCACCAGGTGGATGTTGCGCTGATGAAGGCCTGCGGCGAGGAGTTCGCCCGCCGCTTTGCGGACGCGGGGATCACCCGCATCGCCACCATCGAGTCTTCGGGCATCGCCCCTGCGGCCATGACCGCGCTGGTCATGGACCTGCCGATGGTAATCATGAAGAAGTCCGTCTCCTCGATCCTCAAGGACGGCATCATCCAGCGGGAGGTCTTTTCCTTCACCAAGAACGCCCCCTATCTGCTGACGCTGAAGACCCACTTCATCACCCCGGGCGACCGGGTGCTGCTGATCGACGACTTCCTGGCCAACGGCGAGGCGGCCTTCGGCGGCATCGCGCTGCTGGAGCAGGCCGGCGCGACGGTGGCCGGCGTGGGCGCGGTCATCGCCAAGGCCTTCCAGCCCGGCATGGAGAAGCTGCGCGCCGCGGGCTATCGCGTGGAGGCCCTCGCCCCCGTCAAGCACATGGCCGAGGGCGTGATCGAGTTCTGAGCCAGGTGAACGACCGAAGTGCTCCGTTCCGGCCGTTCATTTCTTAATTCCCAATTCCCAATTCTCAATTCCTAATTCTCAATTCTCAATTCCTACCAGAGAGGTATGTCATGAATCTGACCGACGTAAAATGCTTTCTTCTGGACATGGACGGCACGTTCTACCTGGGCGGCAACCTGATCGAGGGCTCCCTGGAGTTCATCGACAAGGTGCTGTCCACGGGGCGGGACTTCATGTTCCTGACCAACAACTCCAGCCACAACGCGAACTTCTACGTGCAGAAGCTGGCGAAGATGGGGCTGGACATCGACCGCCGCCGGGTGATGACCTCCGGCGAGGCGACCTGCGAGAAGCTGCTGGAACTGTACCCGGGCAAGCGCGCCTTCGTGCTGGGCAACGAGTTCCTGGTGGAGGAGTTCCGGGAGGCGGGCATTGCGGTGGACAACGCGAACCCGGACATCGTGGTGATCGGCTTTGACACTACGCTGGACTACCGGAAGATGCAGGACGTGTGCGACTTCGTCCGCGCGGGCCTGCCCTACATCGCCACCCACCCGGACTTCAACTGCCCCACCGAGACGGGCTTCATGCCGGACATCGGGGCCATCATGGCCTTCATCGAGGCGTCCACCGGCCGCCGCCCGGACTTGATCGTGGGCAAGCCCCACACCGGCATCGTGGAGGCGGTGCTGCGGCGCACGGGTCTTGCGGTAAACGAGCTGGCCATGGTGGGCGACCGCCTGTACACCGACATCGAGACCGGCCTGCGCAGCGGCATGCTGTCCATACTGGTCATGAGCGGCGAGACCACCGAGGCCATGCTGGCCGAATCCCCCACGAAACCCGACCTGAAGTTCGGACGCCTGTCCGACATGATACCCCTGCTGTGACAAAGGAGGAAATCCCATGAGCGGCGAATACACCGAATTCCGCTACGACACCCAGCTGCTGATCGAGGGCGAAGGCCTGGACGAGGACGCCATCCGCGAGCACTTTGAGACCGCGTTCAAGGGTGATTGCCTGCTGGCGGTGGGTGACGATGAGCTGATCAAGATCCACTACCACACCAACGAGCCCTGGAAGGTTTTGGAATACTGCCGGTCCCTGGGCGAGATCTACGACATCGTGGTGGAGGACATGGACCGCCAGTCCCGCGGCCTGCAGGGCTGACCCCGGGGCAGTGCCCCGGACCCCCGAGCGCAGTGCGCTCGACCCCATTTGCTGCCGCGTTAAGGTAAGGCAACCATCTCCGCTTGCGGACATACTTTCCAACCCGCCGGATCGGCCATCGAACGGCCTCCCGGCGGCCCCGGGGCATTGCCCCGGGCCCTATTTGCTGCCGCGACGAGGCAATACAAAGGGGTTCGTTTGCCAACTTACATTCTACCCCGCCGGATCGGCCATCGAACGGCCTCCCGGCGGCGTTGAGGAACGGGCGGGCGGCGTTTTGTCATCGTCTTGCTTCTTTACCCGCTTTGCATACTATGTACGTTTTAAAAGTAGACAGATCCGGAATGGATTTTTCGACATGGGGCTGTCGCGCCGAAGGAGGCGTAGCAGCGCTACGTTGACTGAGGCAAGGCAGTTCCATGGCGGAAAAGACGCCCGCAGATGTCTGCTTTTAAAGCGGGAATAGTATCAATTGGAGGATGATTCCATGCACAAGCTGATACCCCTCTGGCCGAACCAGGCCGCGCCGTACACCGAGCAATCCCCTGAGCAGGCCCAGCCGAGCCTGACGGCCTACGAGGTCGAAGGCGCGAAGGTCGCCGTGGTCGTGTGCCCCGGCGGCGCATACATGAACAAGGCCGAGCACGAGGGCGGCCCCGTCGCCGAGATGTTCAACGCCTCGGGCATCGCGGGCTACGTTCTGGACTACCGCGTCCAGCCCTGCCACCACTTCGCGCCCCTTAGCGACGCCCTGCGTGCCATCCGCGTGGTGCGGAGCCTGGGCTACAAATACGTGGGCATACTGGGCTTCTCCGCCGGCGGCAACCTCTGCTGCAGCGCCGCGGTCCACTGGAACGCGGGCGATCCCGACGCCGCCGATCCGCTGGAGCGGCTTTCCGCCCGCCCTGACTTCTTCGTGCCCTGCTATCCCGTGGCGAGTTTCACCCAGTACACCCACATCGGCAGCGTCGAGGCCCTGCTGGGCGATGCCGACCCCGACGATCACGTCCTGCGCCGCTACTTCTCCACCGAGCTGAACGTCACCCCGGACACCCCGCCAGCCTTCATCTGGCACACCGCCAACGACGAGCTGGTGCCCGTGGAGAACAGCCTGCTGCTGGCCGGCGCGCTGTCCCGGGCGGGCGTGTACTTCGAGCTGCACGTCTATCCCGACGGTCCCCACGGCATGGGCCTGGCCGAGGACAATCCCGACGCCCGCCGCTGGGCCGGGGAGTGCGTCCACTTCATCCAGCTCCTTTGCGTCTGAGCGCAGGGCGCTCAACTCCATTTGCTGCCGCTTTTCTGAAAACCAGCGTCCCGCCCCATCGATTCAAGGGCGGGACGCTGCCGTTTGTGGAAAAATGCATGTTATTGCTATCGCGGGGCATGGCCGTGGGGATGTTTCAAATCCACACAGCGCTGCATTGATCGGTTGCAGGAGCGCCGACGCGGCGCCCGCGCGAGTGTCATCGCGGCAAGACAGATCATCACGGGAAATCCACCCAGAGCCCCCGCTCAGAAATACTGGGTGATGAAGCCGGGCTTGCGATAGAACACCTGCGCGGCCCGCTCGGGCGGGCAGTTCAGCGTCACGCCGGGCAGCCACGCGGGGTCGGCGGCGTCGCAGCAGCCCAGAATCAGGCGGCTGAAGTCCTGGATGTTCACGGAGACATCCGTCGGGCCGTCCGTCCGGCGCACCGCGTTGGGTGTGCCGGGCGCGAACCGCACCTCGAACACGCCGTTATTCTGATGAATCTGACCGTCGCTCACGCCCACGCGCAGGCAGCCCTCGCCCCGCATCCGCGCCAGCCGCAGCGCCTTTTCCACGTCGATCACCCGCGCCATGCCCAGCTGCGCCGTCGTGCGCTCCACGTTCCCGAAGCTGAACTCCGGCAGCAGGCCCCGCAAATCGATGTCCCCGGGCAGCGTCATCGTGGCGTGGCTGTGGTCCGCCGCGAATCGCCTGAGCAGCGCGGCCAGGCCAAGGAAGCCCTCCGGGTCGTTGAACACGAACCGCTTGCAGGTCAGCTCCCGTCCGGGCTGGGTCTGCAGGGTGACGTAGGCGGAGGGCCTGCCCGCGCCGTCATAATAGATATAGGTATACTCCCGGGTAGTGAAGGGATCCTCCCGGGTCCAGAGGTATTCCGTGTCCCCGGCAATCACCATGCAGTTATACCGTTTCTCCCGGATCACGTCCACCGCCCGCAGCGCCTCCAACATGGGGCGGTCCGGCTCGACGAGCCGCCAGCTGCCGCCGACCTCCGCCGCGGGCAGGCCCTCCAGGCGCAGCCGCCACCGGGTGCCGTCACAGGCCAGCTCATAGCCGAACTTCCGATAGAAGGCGTTGGAGAACGCGTACAGATAGGAAAGGGTCATGCCCTGGGCATACATGTCCGGCAGCGCCGCCTCGAAGCAGCGGCGAATCGCGCCGCCGCGCCGGTACTGGGGCAGCGACGCCACGCCGCCGATGCCGCCCATGACCACCTCGTGTCCGTCGAAGTTCGCCCGCCAGGGCAGCACGCAGAAGGTGGCCATCATGGTGGCGTCGTCGTCCTCGAAGGCCGCCCACCGGCTGTCCCAGTGCACGTCCTCCAGGGAGCGCGGGTTCTCCGTCTTCTCCCGGACAAACGCCTCCGGCGTCTGCTTCGCGCCGTGCATCGGGAATTCAAAGGCCAGCGCCGACAGCTGGGCGCAGCGCTTCAGCTCGTCCCTGCGGATCTTGCGGATGATCATATTGCTCTCCCCTCCTGCCGATATCATAGCGGAAAGGACGCGCGTTTGTCAATGTGCCGCCTTGGCGGGATTTCCGCCATGACTCTAAAACCTTCAAGCCTGGTTTAAGGATTCCGCGTTACAATGCCTTCGTAATCCGGAAGCGGACCGCTTCCGACGCCCCAACGACGGGATATGGAGGTATTGAACATGAAACGCATGATAAACAGATTGCTTTCCCTCGCGCTCAGCGCGCTGCTGCTGGCCGCCCTGCCCCTTGGAACGGCGCTGGCGGAGGATACCGCGCAGGCCATCGACCTCGACGGCATCGACGGACAGCTGGTGATCGACAGCGCCGGCGCCTATCGCCTCTCCGGCACCCTCGAGGGCAGCGTGTTCGTCGATCCCGGCGCGGGGGACGTGACGCTGATCCTGGACGGCGCGGCCATCGAGAGCGCCGACACCGCGGGCATCACCGCCGTCAGCGGCGATTCCCTGACCATTGTCCTCGCGGAGGGCACGGAGAACAGCGTATCCGACGGCGGCAGCGACGACACCTACGACGCGGCCATCTACAGCGCCGTGGCGCTGACCTTCGAAGGCAACGGCACGCTGACGGTGAACGGCAACAACCAGGAGGGCATCAGCACCGACGGCGCCGACATGACCTTCAACGGCGGCGTCTACACCGTCACCTCCCAGGACGACGGCATCAACGCGGGCGGCGACGGCGGCGTCCTCACCTTCAACGGCGGCCAGTTCACCATCAACGCCTCCGGCGACGGCATCGACTCCAACGCTTCCGCTGTGTTCAACGGCGCAGCGGTCTACGTGGTCGGCAGCGCGGCCGGCGGCGACGCGGGCATCGACACCGACGACGGCTACGCCATCCTCGGCGGCAGCGTCATCGCCCTCGGCACCGACATGATCGAGGCGCCCGACGCCGACACCACCCAGGCCACCCTGGCCCTGACCCTGGATGAGGCCGTCGCCGAAGGCAGCGCAGTCTCCCTCGTGGACGCAAACGGCGACGCCGTCGCGGAATTCACGGCGCTCCAGTCCTTCCGCACGCTGATCGTCAGCAGCGCCGCGCTGACGGAGGGCAGCTACCGCCTGCTCGTCAACGGCGAGGCGGTGGCCATCGACGGCTCGGACAGCGTGGAACTCACCGGCACCGTGACCAGCGTCGGCAGCGCGGGCTCCGACATGCCCGGTCCGGGCGACATGAACCCCGGCGACATGGAATTCCCGGAGGGCATGGAACATCCCGAAGGCATGGAGCCTCCGGAGGGCAT
>JAUMVG010000140.1 GCA_030530315.1 Clostridia bacterium
GCCCGGGGCCCCGCCGCCGCGCCGGGGCCGTTGCCACCGCCCGGGGGATTCCCCGCCGCGCCGCTCGCCCCGCCCGGGGTGTGCCGGGGAGGGGGGATCTGATCCTCACCGATGTGTAAACGGGGACCGCCGCCCCCTCTCGCGTGAATTTCCGACAAATTGCAGGGGTGGGGTATCAACGAAACAGGAGATGGAAACACGCAGATTTGGTGACAGCGCATTTCTGAAGGAGAAAATGCTGTCGGACGGGAGGAAATAAGTGTGAAAACGAGCATCGAAACAAGGCGGGTGCCGGTGGAGCTGCTGAAACCGGCGAAGTACAACCCCCGCCTGGATCTGCAGCCGGGGGACGCGGCCTATGAGAAGATCAAGCGCAGTCTGGATGAATACGGATACGTCGACCCGTTGGTCTGGAACGAAGTGACTGGCAATATTGTCGGCGGGCATCAGCGCTATAAGATATTGGTAGCGGAGGGTGCTACTGAGATCGAGTGCGTGGTGGTTCACATCGAGAACCCGCAGGATGAGAAAGCCCTGAATGTTGCGCTCAACAAAGCCGTTGGCGAATGGGAAGATCAGTCTCTGGCTTCGCTGCTGCTTGATCTCCAGGAGTCCGGCTATAACCTCGGCCTGACCGGTTTTGATGATGATGAGATCGACGCGCTGCTGGCGCGAAAAGATGTGGATGACCTGGAAGATGATGAGACCGACCTGAGTGCGGAAACGATCAAACCCTTCGTGAAGCCCGGGGACCTCTGGCAGCTTGGACCGCATCGCATGTACTGCGGGGACGCCACCTCCCCGACCGATCTCAACGCGCTCATGGGCGACATGAAGGCGAACCTCATCATCACGGACCCGCCTTACAATGTGGCGTATGAATCGGCAGACGGAAAGAGCATCCAGAATGACAGCATGGAAGACGAGAAGTTCCATGCTTTTCTTTTTGCCGCCTTCCATAATTGGGTGCCACACCTGGCCGAGGGCGCGTCTGCGTACATCTTCCACGCGGATACCGAGGGGCTGAATTTCCGGACGGCCTTTCAGGAGGCGGGGTTTGCCATCGCCGGTGTATGTATCTGGATGAAGAACAGCATGGTGCTCGGGCGCTCACCGTACCAGTGGCAGCATGAACCTGTGCTCTTCGGCTGGCTGCCCAACGGCCAGCACCGCTGGTTTGCAGGGAAGAATCAGAGCTCCATCTGGCAGTACGACAAGCCGAAGCGTTCCAAGGACCATCCGACGATGAAGCCCATCCCGCTGCTGGCCTATCCGCTGCAGAACAGCTCCGCGCCGAATGCCGTGGTGCTGGACACCTTCGGCGGTTCGGGCAGTACGCTCATTGCCTGTGAGCAGACGAGTCGCGTCTGCTACATGATGGAACTGGATGAAAGGTATGCCTCTGTCATCGTGCAGAGGTATATCGACCTGGTGGAGACAAGTGAAGATGTGTCTGTCCTTCGCGGAGGCCAGACCTTTTCTTTTGAGGAGATCGTGAGCGAGTAAAGGAGATGCGCATGAAAACAGAGTTGACGATGAAGCGGCTTCCCGTGGATCAGCTGAAGCCTGCGAAATACAACCCCCGTAAAGACCTGAAGCCGGGAGATCCGGCCTATGAGAAGATCAAGCGCAGCTTGCACGACTTTGGGTATGTAGATCCCATCGTCTGGAATGCGGTGACCGGCAACATCGTCGGAGGCCACCAGCGCTACAAGGTTCTGGTGAACGAAGGCGCGACGGAAGTGGACTGCGTAGTGGTTCATATCGAGAATCCGCAGGATGAGAAGGCGCTGAACATCGCGCTGAACAAAGCAACTGGCGATTGGGAGCCGACAGCGCTGGCCGACCTGCTGCATGACTTGCAGCTGTCAGGCTATGACGTGACGGCGACCGGCTTTGACATGGCCGAGGTGGATGACCTGTTCAGCAAGGTGCATGACAAGGAAGTCAAGGATGACGAGTGTGCTGCCGATCCGGAGACCATCGCTCCGTTCGTAAAGCGCGGGGACATCTGGAAAATCGGCAGGCACACCATGATGTGCGGCGACAGCACCAATGAGGAGGATGTTGACCGGCTCATGGGCGGCATCAGGGCCAACCTGGTGGTGACGGACCCGCCCTACAACGTGGCATATGAATCAGCTGACGGCAAGAGCATTCAGAACGACAGCATGGAGGACGAGCAGTTCTTCAACTTCCTGCTCACCGCCTTCAGGAACATGGCGGCGCACATGGCCGAGGGCGGCAGCGCCTATGTGTTCCATGCGGACATGGAAGGGATCAACTTCAGACGAGCCTTCAAGGAAGCCGGCTTCCACCTGAGCGGCGTGTGCATCTGGGCAAAGAACAGCCTGACGATTGGCCGGTCGCCCTACCAGTGGCAGCATG
>JAUMVG010000082.1 GCA_030530315.1 Clostridia bacterium
CACTTCCTAATTTCTAATTCCTCATTCCTAATTTGCGTCCCGCCGCATTCCTTAAGTCTCACTGCCCAATTCTCAAGTTCCAATTCCCAATTCTCATTTCCCAACGCCTTTCCTTTCAAATTATACCATGATTTCCGCCCGCCTTCAACCCGGCCGCTTCTGTCACTCTCCTGTACGAAGAACATCCCCGGAAAGTCATCTTATTGTGCCAGCCTCGCCCCAACCGGTGTGCTATAATTTAGTGTACCATAATGTGGGAGGCAGCCATGTTGACCAACACCAAACTGAAAGAAAACAAATCGCGCCGCGCCCTGCGGACTCTATGCCTGCTGCTGGCCCTGACGCTGTGCGGCAGCGCCACGGCGGAAGTGGCCTCCATCACCGCCGACGCGGCCCAGTACATGGACGACCAGTCCGATTCCCTGCGCGTGGCGCAGCAGCGGCTGATCGACCTGGGCCTGCTGCGCGGCCATGCCGACGGCGCCTACGGGCCCAAGACGGAGGCCGCCCTGCGGGCCTACCAGTCCCAGAGCGGACTGGAGGAAACCGGCCACCTGGACGCGGCCACCCTGGGGCTGTTGACCTATGTCTCCCCGGAGACCGCCTCCGCCAAGGACGTGCAGCAGCGGCTGATCGACCTGGGCTATCTGGACGGCTTCGCCGACGGCATCATCGGCCCGCGCTCCGTGGACGCCCTCAAGATGTTCCAGCGGCTCAACGGCCTCGCCGCCAACGGCAAGGCCGGCAGCGACACGCTGAACCTGCTCTTCTCCGACGCCGCCACGGCCCTGCCGGCCAGCCTCACCTCCGGCAGCAAGGGCGACGAGGTGACCGCGCTGCAGCGCAGGCTGGTGCAGTACGGCTTCATGGAGGGCACCCCCGACGGCTCCTACGGACAAACCACCACCGCCGCCGTGAGATCCTTCCAGCAGCACCTGATCGAGCAGGGCTTCTCCGAGGGCATCACCGCCAACGGCACGGCCACACCCCTCACCCAGTACTGTCTGTACAGCGGCCAGTACTCCACCTACCTGCGGGACGTGACCCCCGGCGTGGCCGACAGCGAAGCCCTGCGCATCGAGCGCCGGCTGCTCCAGCTGGGCTACATGGATCTGCCCGCGGACGACGTGCTGGACGACTATGCCCTGTCCGCGCTGAAGCTGTTCCAGCGGCAGGGCCAGATGCAGCCCGACGCCCTCGCCGACCGGGAGACCATCGACGCGCTGTTCTCTGCCTCCGCCCCCGTGGCCGATCACTGCGCCCTGCACGACATCGCCTCCGGCGACAACGGCAAGGCGGTGCTGGCCGTGGAGCAGGCTCTGGTCTGCGGTGGCCTGATGACCAAGGTTCCCAACGGCAGCTACAACAGCGCCGTGGAAGCCGCCATCGAGCGCCTGCACACCTATCTGCAGTCCAGCGGCGACCCCAGCGCGGCCCTGTTCGCCGACGCCAAGGCCCTGAGCCCCGACGCCCAGCAGTCCCTGACGGACGGCCTGCTGGCCTTCCGCACCGCCGACACCGAGGACGAATCCGAGATGCTGCGCATCCAGTGCCGCCTGTATTCGCTGTACTACCTGCCCCAGTCCGGCGTGGACGGCAAGTTCGGCCGCAACAGCCGCAACGCCCTGAAGGAGTTCCAGTCCGAAAACGGCCTGGAGGTCACCGGCAAGGCCGACGAGGCCACCCAGAACCTGCTGTTCTCCGCCAAGGCCCAGGCAAAGCACTATCCCTACCGCATCGAGGTCAGCATCGACCGCCAGGCGGTGGACATCTACGAGTATAACCAGATCATCGGCTACCAGCTGGTCAAGACCTTCACCTGCTCCACAGGTGTGCACAACAGCACGCCCCGGGGCATCTTCCTGGAGGGCAAGCCCGTGAACCGCTGGCACCACTTCAAGAAGTTCAACTGCTGGGCCCAGTACTCCTATTCCATCGTGGATGACATCATGTTCCACTCGGTCATCTACAGCTCCAACAACGAAAACACCCTGCGCAGCGGCTCCCTCTACGCCCTGGGCAACCCGGCCTCCCACGGCTGCGTGCGCCTGCAGGTGGAGGACGCCAAGTGGCTGTTTGAAAATTGCAAGCGGGGCACCGCGGTGATCGTGATCTACTGATCCTACGGGCCGAAACGACTGTCGCCGGGTTCCATCGGAACCCGGCGACAACAATAACTGCCCCTTTCTTTTACCACAGTGTCCGGCGACTGTACATCGCCGGACGCGCAAATATCGTCAACCCCGCCCGGAGGATACGCAAATGAAGTACAAGCTGATCGCCATGGACCTGGACGGCACGCTGAACAACGACCGGAAGACCATCGACCCGCCCACCCGGGACGCGCTGCTCGCGGCCCAGGCGGCAGGCGTCCGGCTGTTGCTCGCCTCGGCCCGGCCCCTGCCCGGGCTCTACAAGGAGCGGGACCTGCTGGACCTCGCAAGCCATCGCGGCCTGCTGATGGCCTACAACGGCGGTACCCTCGCGGACGCCGGCAGCGGGGAGCGGCTCTGCTCCTTCCCGATGGACGCGGCGGAAGCCCGCTGGGTGCTCCTCGCCCTGGAGGCGCTGCCCGTGACCCCGATCCTGGACGACGGCGTCCGATTCTACGTCGCCGACAGGAACGGCTACAAGGTGCAGTATGAGTGCGCCAACAACCGCATGGCATGCGTGGAGATTCCCCGCCTCGCCGAGGCGCTGGACTTCGCCCCATTCAAGATCCTGATGTCCGTCCAGCCCAGGGAAATCAAGGCCGTCCAGGCGAAGATCGCCGCCCTGCTGCCCCCGCAGCTGGCCGTGGTGCAGACCGCCGCCTTCTACCTGGAGGTCATCCCCCGCAGCATCGACAAGGGCCGGGGTCTGCGCTCCGCCTGCGACGCCCTGGGCATCGACCCCGCCGAAACCATCGCCTTCGGCGATTCGGAGAACGACATTCCCATGCTCCGCGCCGCGGGCACGGGCGTGGCCATGGCCAACGCCTCGGAGGAGGTCAAGGCCGCCGCCGACTGGGTCACCCTGTCCAACAACGAAAACGGCATTGCCGCCGCCCTCCACCACTTCGGCGCGCTGCCCGACGCCTGACTGGCGAAATCACCCCGGAACTTCGGCCTTAAGTCAAAGTCCCGGGGCGATTGTTTTTGGAATTGTGCATAATCAGGAAAACGGAATATTTCCCGGGCCTGCGGATTCTGAAGGAACGCGCCGACGTTCATTCCAAATCTTCGATCCCGTTCTCAGAATGAAAGAAAAAGATCCTCTCCTGTGTTCAGGACGACACCGAATGGACGCCCTGACATCCTGAACGCAAGTCCTGCGAAGCGAACAATCCTCTACGATTTAATTGATCGCAATATAATTCCCAATTCTCAATTCCTCATTCCCAATTCCCTGACCACTTCCCCGGCGATCATCAGCCCTGCCACGGCGGGCACGAAGGCCGTGCTGCCAGGGGTGCTGCGCCGCCCGGGGGTGCCGGGATGCTGTCCAGGCTCCTTCTCCGCGGCGACGTCTCCTGCCGGAATGGGTTCCTCCGCCGGCGCGCCTGCGGGCGTCAGCGGCGGCTCGTCGGACCACACCACCTTCAGATGCCGGATTCCCCGCTTCTTCAGCTCCCGGCGCATCACCCGCGCCAGCGGGCACACGCGGGTCTCGGAGATGTCGGACACCCGGAAGCGGCTGGGATCCAGCTTGTTGCCCGCGCCCATGGCGCTGATGATGGGCACCCCCGCCGCCTCGGCCCGCTCGACCAGCGTCAGCTTGGCGGCCACGGTGTCCACCGCGTCCACGATGAAGTCGAAGGTCTCAAAGGGGAAGTCCCCGGCGTTCTCCGGCAGGATGAACCGCCGGTGGGCGATGACCTCGGCCTTGGGATTGATGGACAGTATCCGCGCCTTCATCACGTCCACCTTATACTGGCCCAGGGTGTCCTCCGTGGCGATGATCTGCCGGTTCAGGTTGCTCAGGCTCACCCGGTCATCGTCGATCAGCTCCAGCGCGCCCACGCCGCTGCGGGCCAGCGCCTCGCAGACGTAGCCGCCCACGCCGCCCACGCCGAACACCGCCACCCGGGCGGCGGCCAGCGCGTCCATCGCCGCATCCCCCAGCAGCAGCCGGGTCCTGGAAAACCGCTCGTCCATCACTTCGCCGCCTCCCCCGATTCGCCCTCCGGGTCCATCTTCCGGCAGAGCTCGTACATCATGATGCCCGCGGCCACCGCGGCGTTCAGGGACTCCGCGCCGCCGCGCATGGGCAGCTTCACCAGCATGCTGGCCTGGTCCCGCACGGCCTGGGAGATGCCCCGGGCCTCGTTGCCGATCACCAGCACATACCGCTCACCGGGGTCGGGCCGACTGTAGAAGTCATGCCCATGAAGGTCGGAGGCGATCACCGACCACCCCCGCGCCCGCAGTTCAGTGAGGGCCCCCGGCAGGTCCTCCGCTGCCATGAAGGGCACCCGGAACCCGGAGCCCATGGCCGCCCGCTGCACCTTCGGGGACAGGGGATCGGCGCAGCCGCCGCCAAAGAGCAGGCCCTGAAAGCCCGCCGCGTCCGCCGTGCGCCAAATGGTGCCCACGTTGCCCGGGTCCTGGGTGCCGTCCAGCGCCACGATCCGCGCCGGGGCCCTGTCCAGCGGCAGCGCCCCGGGCAGGTCGAAGGCGGCGCAGATCCCCTGGGGCGTGCGGGTGTCGCACACCGATTCCAGCAGGCTCCGGGGCACGAGGCATGCCCGGGCCCCCAGAGCGGCGAGCTCCTCCGCCAGAGCCCCGTGGGATTCCTCGGCGATAGCCTCCCGCACGACGAGGCCGCACTTCAGCGCCTCGCGGATCATGACCTCGCCCTCCACCAGGAAGCGCCCCGCCTCCTGGCGGCCCTTGCGCTCCCGCAGCGCCTTCAATCCCTTGATCAGCTCGTTCTTCGCGCTGGTGATCCGCTCCATAGCTTCCATCTCTCCTGTCAGGTTTGTCGCCTTTCGGCATTGTCCAGCATGGCAATCGCGCAGGAAATGTCGCTGGGATAGACCAGATCCGGGCCGGATCGGACCATGTCCCCCAGCCTATCGCGCAGGTCGGCATAGTGAATGCCCGAGGTTTCATAGTAGTTATCGGGCGTCGCAGCGATGATGCCACAGATGGCCTCCCCGGACAGCCGGGCGATATTTCCGCAGTATTCCAGCGGGGATCCGGTGTTGCCCCGACAGAAATCCAATCGGGAGTCGATATGGAAGAAAGCGGTCTGCCGGGCCTCCGGGTCCAGCGCCAGCCGCCCCTGCCTGGCAGCGTCGAATACCCTGGATTCACAGGTCCAGCCGTCGCAGTATTCCAGCTGCTCCCGCGTCGCGCCGAGTTCCATCGCAAAATCAAAGAACTCCCCGATCTGCTCCCGCTCGCAGCGGATGGACTGATAGCGGCGCAGGCGCGGCGTCGGATAGTAATCCGGAATGACCGGCAGCAAGCCGTCATGAGGCAGCCGATTCAGGAGCGCCGCCACCTCTGCTCGATCCGCCAGCAGACACTTCGAGGCCATCAGGCTGATCCAGATCGTCATGCCCTCCGATTTGCACAGCTCAGCCGCCCGCTCCAGCATCTTCAGCGCCCCCCGCCGGGCCACGATCCGATCGTGGTTCTCCCGGCCGCCATGGATGGCGAAGCTGGTCTCCGTCCAGCCCTTTTCCCGCAGCAGACGCAGCAGCGCCGGGGCATCCTGCCGCTCCAGCAGTGCGATTCCCGTCGTGCTGCCGTGATGATAATAGCTGTCGCCGCAGGTGTCGGCGACATATCGCAGCAGCTCCAGCGCATGAGTGTGGCCGTACAACTCGTTGTCCAGCGTAAAGGTCAGCGCCCGTCCGAAGCGCTCAAAGGCCGGACGCAGCCGCTCCAGGCACAGGTAAAAGTCCTCCAGGCGCATCTGTGGGCCGGGGCCGCCGTTGACATAGCAGTGCAGGCACGACGTATCGCAGCCCGCGACCAGTATATCGATGTTGTAGTCCACAGGCTACTCCTCCTCCGCCACAGCGTAGCACAGCAGGTACACCGCCGCCGCGCCGGCCTCCCGCAGCGCCTTCGCGCAGGCGTTGGCCGTGGAGCCGGTGGTGCACACGTCGTCCACCAGCACGACCCGCCTGCCGCGCACGTCGCGGACGACCTCGAACGCGCCGTCCATGTTCCGGCGGCGCTCCTCCCCGGTCAGTCGCGCCTGCTGCCGGGTGTCGCGCACCCGCGCCAACGCCTCGGCGGCGGGCAGGCCCAGCTCGCTCCCCGCCCGTTCAGCCAGGACCGCGGCGTGGTTGAAGCCCCTCTGGCGCAGCCGTTTGGGGTGCATCGGCACGGGAACGAGCAGTTCCGCGCCCGCGTTCCCCAGGCCCTCGAAAGCCTTCGCCATGGCGCGGCCCATGCCCTCGGACAGCCGCTTCACACCTCGGTATTTCAGGTTGCGCACCATCCCGGCGGCGGGGCCGCCGTACTTGTAGGCGTAGGCCGCGCCGTCGAACAGCCCGCCCTCCGGCGGCTGTCCCGGGCCGGTCCAGCGGCTCGCCAGCGCCACGCGGCACTCCTCGCAGAGCCAGCTTCGGGGCATGCCCGCCCGGCTGCCGCAGCCCATACACTCGGCGCGGCTGGGATAAACCAGCTCCGCCAGGCCCTCGGCAAACCGCTTCAGCACGACCCTCATCGCTGGCCCCTCAGCCGCAGATCCAGGGCGCTGTAGCGGCGGGCGATGTGGTTGTTGTCCACCATGGCCCGCACGCAGCCCTCCCGGCCCACGATCACCACCAGGCGCTTGGCCCGGGTCACCGCGGTGTAGAGCAGGTTGCGGGTCATCAGCATCGGCGGCCCGCTGACCAGCGGCAGCACCACCGCGTCGAACTCGCTGCCCTGGCTCTTGTGCACGGACATGCAGTAGGCCAGCTCCAGGTCGTCCAGCAGCGACTCGTCGTACTCTGCCACGCGGCCGTCGTCGAACTCCACGGTCAGCGCCCGCTCCTTCCGGTCCACGGCCAGCACGTAGCCGATGTCGCCGTTGAACACGCCGTCCCCCTCCTCGCCCTCGCGCCGCCAGGAGAGGTCGTAGTTGTTGCGCACCTGCATCACCTTGTCGCCCCGGCGGAAGGTGATCGCCCCGTGGTTCAGCTCCGGCGCGCCCTGCCCGGCCGGGTTCAGCGCCGTCTGGAGCAGCGCGTTCAGCGCGTAGACCCCCACGTCGCCCCGCTTCATCGGGGCCATGACCTGGATGTCCCGCAGGCCGTCCAGCCCCATGTAGGCCGGCAGCCGCTTCTGCACCAGCGCCACCACCGAGGCCGCCACCTCGGCGGGCGTCTGCCTGCGCTCCAGGAAGAAGTCGGTGCCCCGGGTGCGGATCTCCGGGTACTCGCCCCGGTTGATCCGGTGGGCGTTCATGACGATCTGGCTCTCGCCCGCCTGGCGGAAGATCTCCGTCAGCCGGACCACGCGCACCACGTCGGCCTCGATCACGTCCCGCAGCACGTTGCCCGCGCCGACGCTGGGCAGCTGGTCCACGTCGCCCACCATCACCAGCCGGGCCCCCGGGCGCAGCGCACACAGCAGCGAGCGCATCAGGAAGATATCCACCATGCTCATCTCGTCCACGATGACCACGTCGGCGTCCAGCGGGTTCTCCTCGTCCCGGGCAAAGCCCTGGTTCTCGCCGTTGTACTCCAGCAGCCGGTGGATTGTGCGGGCCGGGCAGCCGGTGGCCTCGCTCATGCGCTTGGCAGCGCGCCCGGTGGGCGCGCAGAGCTCCACGTCCCCCAGGGCCCGCATCAGCCGTATGATCACGTTGATGGAGGTGGTCTTGCCGGTGCCGGGGCCGCCGGTGATGATGCACACGCCCTCCTGCATCGCGGCCAGCGCCGCCTGGCGCTGCTCGGCGCACAGGTTCACGCCCAGCGCCTGCTCCTGCCGGGCGATCTCCGCCAGCGCCTCCGCCTCGCTCTGCCGGGGCGCGCGGATGCTCCGCTTCTGGCGCAGCAGCAGCCGCGCCGCGTCGCACTCCGCCCGGTGGAAGCGGGGCAAATACACCGCCGTCTCCTCGCCGATCTGCTCGGCAATCAGCTCGTCCGCAAGGATCAGCCCCTTGAGCACGCTCTCCACCAGATCCGTCTCGGCGCTGAGCACCCGGGCCGCCTGCTCCACCAGCACGGCCTTTGGCAGGTACATGTGTCCCGCGCCGTTGGCCGCCTCGGACAGCACGTACTTCACGCCGCTGCGCAGCCGGAACTCCGACTCCCGGCCGAAGCCCAGGCTCATGGCGATCTCGTCCGCCGTGCGAAAGCCCACGCCGTTGATCTCGTCCACCAGCCGGTAGGGGTTGGAGCGCAGCACGCTCTCGGTCATGTCGCCAAAGGCCCGGTATATCTTCATGGACAGTGCGGGCGTCAGGCCGTAGTTCTGCAGGAAGATCAGCGTGTTGCGCATGCCGTTGTGCTCCTCGAAGGACTCCGCGATCATCGCCGCCCGCTTGGGGCCGATGCCCGGCACCTCCGTCAGCCTCTCCGGCGCGCTCTCCAGCACCTCCAGCGCCCGAGTGCCGAAGTAGTCCACGATCTGCTTGGCGGTGGCGGGCCCCACGCCCTTGATGAGCCCCGAGCCCAAAAAGCGCTCCACGCCGGAGCGGGTCTCGGGCCGGGTCGCCTCGTAGGAGGTCACGCGGATCTGCTGGCCGTAGTCCTTGTGCTCGGTCAGGTCTCCGTCGAATATGGCGTGCTCGCCGGTGGAGAGAAAGGGCATGACGCCCACCGCAGAGATGCGCTTTTTGTCGCCGTCCAGGCGAACCGCCGCCACGGTCCAGCCGTTCTGGTCGTTGCGAAATACGATGTCCTCCACCGTGCCCTCGAACTTCGACATGCCCTCTCACCTCCTCATGTATGCATTATCGTGAACTGAATAGAAGCCGTTCCCGCCTTCTGCGCCCGAGGCGCGGCCTCACCTATTCCGCAAGGTCCATCTGCTTTTTTCAGGCGCGGCGAAGCATCCCGCGGCGCTTCGCGCTTTCGCCCCGAAACCGCCGCCTCATGTACAAAGGGCGCCACCGTCCGCCCGCAGGCACGGCGTCCCGGTGCCGTTCCGGCGGGCGACGGCAGCGCCGCCCCGTTGTGCGCGGATCACCTGTTCACCGCGTTCTTTTCATAGATCAGCCGCAGGCCCTTCAGGGTCAGCAGGCCGTCCATCACGTCGATCACGCTGGACTCCCCGGCCACCAGCACGGCCAGGCCGCCGGTGGCGATCACCTTGATCCCCGGCACGCCCATCTCCCGCTTCATGCGCTCCACCAGATACTTGATCTGGCCGATGTAGCCGAACACGATGCCGGCCTGCATGTTGGTCACGGTGTTGCGCCCGATGGCGAACTCCGGCTTCACCAGCTCGAATCGGGGCAGCTTGGCGGTGTTCTCCGTCAGCGCGTCCGCGGCCAGCTTCAAGCCGGGGCAGATGGCGCCGCCCAGGAACTCGCCCTTGGCCGAGATCGCACCGAAGGACGTGGCCGTGCCAAAGTCAATGGTGATGCAGGGGCCGCCATACAGCTCATAGGCCGCCACGGCGTTGGCAATGCGGTCGCTGCCCAGCTCCCGGGGGTTCTCATACTTGATGTTGATGCCCGTCTTGACGCCGGGCTCGATCTTCATCGGCTCCATGCCGAAGTAGTTCCGGCACATGTGCTCGATGGTGAAGTTGATCTGCGGCACCACCGAGGACAGCATGATGCCCTTCACGTCCGCCCGGTCGATGCCGTGGTGGTCCAGCAGGTTCATCATGGCCATGCCGTACTCATCAGACGTGCGGTTGCGGTTGGTGGACAGCCGCCAGTACTGCTTCATCTCCGTCCCGTCAAACAGCGCGGACTTCATGTTGGTGTTGCCGATGTCCAGCGTCAGTATCATTCGAACACGCCCTTTATATCACTTCTCGTTCTTAATATAGCCCGCCTTGTAAAGCGCCAGGCCCACCGCCGAGGACAGCAGGGTGGAGACGATCATCTCCACGACGCCGTTGATGCCCACCGCGGCCACGATGTAGGCCAGCATGCCGCGCCCCGCCATGGAGGTGCGCATGTATTCGGTGTTGCCGAACAGCCACACCAGCGAGGTCATGAACAGCAGCGTGTTCAGGAAGGCCGCCATAAATCCGGTGACGGCGCAGCTGACGGGCATGCCCGCCTTCAGCTTGTCCCTGAACAGGCGGAAGATCCAGCCCAGCAGCCAGCCGTCCAGCAGGCGGGGAACAAAGCGCTGGATGAAGGCCAGGAGGGGGTTGATCCCAACCAGGATCGCGCCCATGCCGGAAGAGCCGCAGATGCCGAAGCACTGCAAAAAGCTGATCAGGCCGAAGACGCCGCCCACGACCGCGCCGCCCACGGGGCCCATCGCCATGGCCGCGATGGCCACGGGGATCATGTTGAAGGTGATGGAAAGGCCCGCCGGCTGGGGGATGTTCACATACCCCAGGATCACCAGAACGGCGATCAGCATGGCGATCAGCACAAAGTTGCGGGTAGAGAGCTTATTCATTTTTCATTCCTCCGTTCGAGTTCCACAAGAGATACCCTACGAAAATACCTTCCGGGACACCGTGTTCGGCTCCCCTCGGGGATGCCGACAGGGGTATTATATCATATTTGCCGGCAAACGCAAACCCATTCGTGTTAAGAAGAATTTACTTGTATGCGGGCCAAAACCGTACTATAATGAGGTTAAATCATAGGTGCTTGGAGCATCCTGAGCAAGGAGGCGTTTTCATGATCACCCGCGAAGAGAATCAGTCCCACAGCCTGCGCGAATTCATGCGCGGAGGCAAAAAGCACGTCGAGCTCACCGAGCTGTCCAAGGCGCTGCCCGAAAAGATGCGCATGTTCAACGTGCTCAGGCTCGTACCCGGCGCTTCCATCGGCTATCACGTCCACGAGGGCGAGAGCGAGATGTTCTACTTCCTGGAGGGCAACGGCCGCGTGCAGGACGACGACGCCTTCATCGACGTCAGCGCCGGCGACTCCATGGCCACCCTCAGCGGCCACGGCCACAGCGTCGAGAACACCGGCGACAACGACCTGGTCATCCTCGCAGCCATCGTGAAGGACTGAAACTGTATATTGTCAGTAAAGCTCCAAAAAGGATTCTTCGCTCCATCCAGCATGGCGGGTATTCCGTCGTTCCGGACAAAGCGAAGAATCCTTTTTTATCGTTCTTTTCCTTGAGGATTATATGCCTCCAAATCAACAAACCGGGATTGTCTCAACTCAAACAGCATTGCGCGGTCCATCCGCAGAGACGGCAGAAATGCCGTCCGCGGTGTATTCTGAATCCTCGCCCGATAATTCCTTCGCAATACGTTGAATTGAGGCAATCCCGCTTCGCGTCACCGCGCTATTCGTCTTCGACCTCTTCGTCCGCTTCGTCCTCCAGGTCCATCCAGCCTGCGCAGTACAGGCCGTCGGCCGTGGGATCGAAGCGCACGTAGTTCATGCCGTCCACGTCCTCGAACTGGGCGGGCTGCACGATCATCTCGTCACGGTCCGCCGCGTCGTTGACGATCGAAATGTACAGCATCCCGGCGTCCTCGGGCAGCTCGTCCCAATCCTCCAGGGGCATCAGGTACAGCGCCAGCCCCTCGGGATAGCAGTTCTCCGGCATCGGATCGAAGTCCACGTTGTCGATGGGCAGGGCCGTGCCGCTGTCCGCGGCGCTCTGGCGCAGCGCGTCCTCCCGGGCCAGGTCCTGCTGGGTCATCGGCCGCACCCTCAGCCGGAAGGCGGAGGTCAGCGGCTCGACGCTCTCCAGCGCGTCCAGCTCCCGGTCGGTCAGGCGCAGCACCTCGGACTGCTCCACGCAGAAGTCGTAGGCGGCCACCTGCACGGCCTCGGGGGCGATGTCCATCTCCAGCTCCTCGTCGCCGCCCTCCAGCTCGGTGTCGTCCTGCTCCACGTCCAGGGAGGTCCCCGCGCCGTCCGAGCCGGCGTCCAGCGGGATCTCGCTGCGCAGGTCCGCCAGGGGGATGCGCAGTTCGGCGCTCTCGAGTTCGTAGATGATCTCGGTGTAGCCCAGCTCCATCAGGCCGCGGATCGTGGGCAGCGTCAGCCGCAGGTGCAGCTCGTCGTACTGCTCGCGCTCGCCGTCGTCCAGAAACAGCGGCTCGCCGGTCTCATCGTCCATCAGCGGATCGGCGATGATCGTCAGCACCTTGCTGCCGTTCTCGGCCTCCTCCTCGAACTGGGCGAAGTTCCAGGGCTCGCCCATGGCGTTGAACAGCACCAGGCCGTAATCGTTGCCCTCCAGGAACAGCATGCCGGTCTCGCCGGGCTCCTCGTCGTCCTCGCCGTCGCCCTCGCCGTCGAAGTCCTCCATCTCCTCGTATTCGCCGTCCTCGAAGCCGCCATAACCGTAGCTGACGGACTCGCTGCCGCTGTTGAAGCTGACGCCGGAGGCGATGTTCAGGATCCTGAAGGCCGATTCACGGCTGCCGGTGTAGTTGCCGATGCCGGCCAGCTTCACCGTGGCGGTGCCCGGCTGAACGTTGTTCTCGTAGAGCACCTTGAAGTCGGTGTTCTCCACCAGCGTGTTGCTGCCGAAGCGCAGCGTGACGGGAGGCGTCACCGCCTGGCCGGTGTAGCGCTGGTTGCCGATGGTCACCAGGCCCACGTCCGTGCTGTTGATGGACTTGCGCTCGATGGTGAAGGAGGCGTCCAGTACCTGGATCTCATAGTTGTTTCCCGCGCTGATGGTGCCTGCCAGGATGCGGTACTGGCCGGCATTCTCGCCGGTTTCGCGGCTCAGTCGGCCGGTCATCTTGTCGCCGGAGAGCAGGCCGCGCACCTTGCCGGTGATGTAGGCCGGGTCCGCGGAGCCGTAGGTCTTCTTCTGGCCCGCGGTGGGGGTGATGATCAGCGGCTTCGGGGTGATCCGCGCGGAGAGGGTCAGGTCCTTCGCCCTGTAGTGCTTCGCGTCGTCGCCGCCCAGCGTGAACTTCACGCGCACGGTGCGCTCGCCCGCGTTGTACTCGTCATAGGCGGCGCTGAGCTTGGAGATCTTCACCTTGTCGCCGGCGCGCACGCCGCCGAGGGTGAAGTCAGAGCCCTTCAGGGATACATTGCGGGTCTTGTCGTACACCTTGGTCAGCTTGCTTCCGTTGTAGCGGATGTCCAGCTCGATCACATAGTCCGCGTCCTCCGCGCCGCAGACGGTGCACACGCCGTCCTGGAAGCTGTGGGCGGTGACGTAATTGCCCTGGGGGGCGTTGCCGCCGTAGGTGCCCGCGCAGCTGATCAGGGTGCCCGCGGCGTTCAGCGCGCCGTTGTTGGTGATGGTCCCCAGGTTGGTCAGCGTCCTCTGGCCCGCTACGTTCAGGGTAGAGCCCTGGGCCACAGTCAGGTGGTGCTCCGCCGCCACGGTGAAATCGCAGTCCACGTTGAAGGCCAGGTTCGGCGCGTTGACCTCGATGTCCGTGAAGGGCATCGGGAAGCGCACCGACACCGGCGTGGTCACGCCGTCGATCGTCACCATGCGCTGCACGGAGTCCGCCGCCACCAGGCTGCGGTCCAGCCCGGCCTTCAACACGAAGTTCTTCAGCGCCGCGTCGTCCTTCAGGGTGTCCGCACCGATGGCCTCCACCGAGTCGGGCACCAGCAGCGTCTCCAGCGCCGGGCAGCCCGAGAAGGCGTTGTCTGCGATGGTCCGCAGGCCGGCGGGCAGGTCCAGGCGGGTCAACTGGCCCTTGCTGGCAAAGGCCCCGGGGCCGATGCCCACCACCGCGCAGCCGTCCAACTGCTGGGGCACGGTCAGCTCCGCGGCGGAGCCCGTCCAGGCGATGATGGTGGCCTCGCCCTCGGCGTTCAGGGTGTAGGTATAGTCGCCGCTGGTGTACTGGCGCACCGTGCCGGTAAACACGGCGGTGTACTCGGCGTCGGCCGTCGCCGCCACGATGGCGGGGGTCCAGCTCTCGAAGGCATACTCCATGTCGGGCGTCGCCTCCTTCACCGGGTCGTCGTGGACGGGCATCGCGTCCTGCTCCACGATGGTGGTGTCGATGACGGTGCCATCCTCGTTCTTCCAGGTGATCGTGTACAAATTCGCCCACAGGGCCTTCACCGTCAGGTCGCTCGAGGGCATGGTCGCCGGCAGCTCCGGGCTCCAGCCCTTGAAGGCGCAGTTTTCCTTAGTGGGGGCCGCCGGGGCGGTCACCGCCGCGCCCGCCTCCGCGGTGATGGCGGCGACGGCGCTGCCGCCGTCGGTGTCGAAGGTGATCGTGTACAAATTCGCCCACAGTGCCTTCACCGTCAGATTACCCGAGGGCATGGTCGCCGGCAGCTCCGGGCTCCAGCCCTTGAAGGCGCAGTTTTCC
>JAUMVG010000141.1 GCA_030530315.1 Clostridia bacterium
GCGGAAATGCAGCCTAATACGCCGAAAATGCGCTTCAGGCATTTTAGAAACAGACACTAATTCCTCATTCCTAATTCCTAATTGAATAGACTCATCATTATCAGCAATGAAAGGAAGATACATCATGAACGCACTGGACCTGTTGAAAGAACGCGGCTTTGTCAAGCAGATCACCTTCGAGGACGAGCTCTACAAGGCCTTTGACGAGGGCATGGTGCCCTTCTATGTGGGCTTCGACCCCACTGCGGACAGCCTGCACATCGGCCACTACATCCCGATCATGGCCATGGCCCACCTGCAGAAGGCCGGCCACAAGCCCTACGCGCTGATGGGCGGCGGTACCGGCATGATCGGCGACCCCTCCGGCAAGAGCGAGCTGCGCAAGGTGCTGACCGTCGAGGACATCGACGACAACGTGGCCCACATCAAGGCCCAGATGGCCAACTTCCTGGACTTCGACGCGTCCAAGCCCAACTGCGCCGAGATCGTCAACAACGCCGACTGGCTGCGCAACCTGAACTACATCGACTTCCTGCGAGATGTCGGCGCGATGTTCTCCGTCAACCGCATGCTGACCGCCGAGTGCTACAAGCAGCGCATGGAGAAGGGCCTGACCTTCCTGGAGTTCAACTACATGCTGATGCAGAGCTACGACTTCCTGGAGCTCAACAAGCGCTATGGCGTGCAGCTGCAGTGCGGCGGCGACGACCAGTGGAGCAACATGCTGGCCGGCGCGGACCTGATCCGCCGCTACTACATCGACAAGCCCGGCGAGGCCACCGCCGCCAGCCGCAAAAAGTCCTTCGCACTGACCTTCCAGCTGCTGCTGACCCACGACGGCCGCAAGATGGGCAAGACCGAGAAGGGCGCCCTGTGGCTCGATCCCAACAAGTGCAGCCCCTACGACTTCTACCAGTACTGGCGCAACGTGGACGACCAGGACGTGGAGAAGTGCCTGGGCCTGCTGACCTTCCTGCCCATGGACGAGGTGCACCGCCTAGGCGCGCTGAAGGACAGCGCCATCAACGAGGCCAAGCGCGTGCTGGCCTACGAGGTCACCAAGAACGTGCACGGCGAGGAGGAGGCCAAAAAGGCCCAGCAGGCCGCGGAGTCCCTGTTCGGCGGCGCCGGCGGGACCGCCGCTTCCGTGCCCACCACCGAAATCGACCCCGCTGAGCTGGAAGCCGAAAACCGCCTGCTGGCCTGGGTGGCCAGGGTCGGCCTGTGCAAGAGCAACAAGGAGGCCCGCCAGAACATCACCGCCGGCGCGGTCACCGTCAACGACGAGAAGGTCACCGACGTGGAGTATCGCATCACCCCCGAGATGCTCGAGGGCGACGGCCTGCTGATCAAGAAGGGCAAGAAGAGCTACCACAAGCTGGTGAAGAAGGCGTAAGCCCGGGCACGCTCCAAGGCATTGACAAGGGGCTGGCTCAGAACAGCGCTTTGCGAATAAAGCCATGAGCGGTGATTCAGAATAGCCGCAGGGGCGTCATAATTGGCGTCCGCGGCGGAAGGTCCGCTCCCAGCGGCATTTCTGCCGTCCCTACGGAGGGATTCCGCAATACCGCATGTCTTGAGACAGTCCCCTTGTATAAACGGAAAAAGATCTGCCGCCATCCTTGCGGCGATTTTCCAAGGACCCGGATGAAGCTGAATAGAATAAACGCAGCCGCGCGGGCCGTGATCCACGGCCCGCGCGGCGTGTTTGTCGAACTGGTTTTGCGTCTTACAGGTACAGCCTTCCCGCCATCACAACCGGGAGACCGTAATCTGTTTCCACGTTTGTTTCCAGCATGGCGTTGAAGAAGCGGCGGAGGGCGGAGAGGAAGGAATGTCCGTTGGCACGAGCCGGATTGAAAATGGCGGTATTGTAAGTCATGGCAGCATTCATTTGAAAAGCCTCCTTCATGGCCGCTCGGCGGCATGTCGTTTTTGTTGGGCACAGTGTATCACAGGTTCTGTCACAGAAGTGTCACTCGCCGATTGTGGCCGTTCCGGGCGCCGAAGGCGGGAGCAGGAACATGATGGCGACAAGGATCATCAGCATCAGGGTAGTGGTCAGCATTTTCAAGTCCCTCCATTCGTCGCTGTCGCGGTTTTCTCTCGTTGACTATGCAATCATATCACGCCAACCGTCACAGAAGTGTCACACTGCATAAACAGATAAGATATCAAATCGTCTGTACCTGGAAATGAGACTTATGCCTGAAACAAAACGCCGACCCCCGCACCCTGGATCAATGGGGGCGGGGGTCGGTTTATTTTCACGGCAGCAAAAGCATGGGACCACCCGCAAACA
>JAUMVG010000009.1 GCA_030530315.1 Clostridia bacterium
GGGTTCTGTTGCCGCAGGCCTATCGAAGCGTTCAGGAACACGCCGACAATCATTTTGGATTGAAGGCTGCGAATGACGCTGTTGCGCGGTATCATTGTGGGGCAGCAAACGGGGTTGAACGCACTGCATTCAAGGACAACCGTTGTTGAACCCACACATCCGGGCCGCCCATGATCTACGGGCGGCCCGGATGGCTTTGCAACGCGGCAGCAAAAGGGATTGAGCGCACTGCGCTCGCGCGGCAGCAAACGGGGTTGAACGCACTGCGTTCAAGGACAACCGTTCTTGAACCCACACATCCGGGCCGCCCATGATCTACGGGCGGCCCGGATGGCTTTGCAACGCGGCAGCAAATGGGGGTTGAGCGCACTGCGCTCACGCGGCAGCAAATGGATGCCGGCACTGCCGGCGCTTAGCGCCAGAAGGTGTAGACGCCCGGAGCAACGTCGTACTGCCGCCCATCGATGACGATCTGCGCGGGCACGGCGGTCTCGATGTCGTAGCGGACGGAATCGCCCTGGAAGACCCACTTGCTGGAAATCCGGCCGGATCGGGTCTCGAGGGAGACATCCAGCCAGCCCAGGCGCGGGTCGGGGTTCGGGGCGATGATCGCGCGGGAAAAGCCGGGGTGCGCCTCGTCGTGGCGGATGCCTGCCGCCTTTTCGTAGATCCAGTCGATCACCGAGCCGTAGGCGTAGTGGTTGAAGGAGTTCATGTCGGCGCTCCAGAAGCCGCCGTCCTCCATGATGCCGTCCCAGTGCTCCCAGATCGTGGTCGCGCCTCTGGAGATCGGGTACAGCCAGGAGGGGTACTGTTCCCGCAGCAGCAGCGTCCAGGCCAGGTCCGCGTGGCCGTGGTCGGACAGCGCGTGCAGGAGGTAGGGCGTGCCCACGAAGCCCGTCTTCATCTGCACACCGTCGCGCTCGATGAGCGCCGCCAGGGCGTCTGCCGTCGCCTGGATGTCCTCGGCCAGGCCAAAGTGGATGGCCAGGATGTGCTCGGTCTGGGTGCGGTAATCGGCGAAGGTCTCCCGGAAGGCCCGGGCAATGGCCTCGCGCAGTGCCTCAAAGCGGGAGACGTCCTCGCCCAGAACCCTGCCGGCCTTGATCACCAGCGTGGTGGAGTAGAAGTAGAAGGCGCTGGCGATGAAATCCTCGCGGCTGGAGCCCTTGTAGCTGCCGGAAGGCGCGTCCAGCCCCAGCCAGTCGGCGAAGTGGGTGCCGCCGGTCCACAGGTTGGGCGTGGTGGTGGCAGAGGTGATGTAGTCCACCCAGCCGGCCATCGTCTCGAACTGGGCCCGGAGAATGCCGGGATCGCCGTAGGTCTGGTAGATCGTCCACGGGCAGATGGTGGCCGCGTCGCCCCAGGCGGCGCTGCACTTGTCCTCGGGCAGGTAATTGGGAATGACGCTGCCCACGCCGCCGCTGGGGAACCGGTCGGCGGTCATGTCCCGCAGCCACTTGGCAAAGAAGCGCTCCACGTCGTAGTTCAGGCTCGCGGCCCGCACGAATACCTGCGCGTCGCCGGTCCAGCCCAGGCGCTCGTCCCGCTGGGGGCAGTCCGTGGGCACGTCCAGGAAGTTGCCCTTCTGGCCCCAGAAGATGTTGGAAATGAGCTGGTTGATGCCCGCGTGGCCGGTGTGCACCTCGCCGGTCCTGCGGAGGTTGGAGTACACCGCCACCGCGGTGAACTGCTCCGGCCTAGCCTCGCCGGGGAAGGCGTCCAGCTTGATGTAGCGGAAGCCGAAGAAGGTCAGCCCCGGGTGCCAGATCTGGAGCCCCTCCCGGCAGGTGTAGCGCAGCTCCGCCTTGGCGCTGCGGTAGTTCTCGTTGTAGAAGTTGCCGTCCCTGTCCAGCACCTCGCCGTGGAGGATGCGCACCTCGTCGCCCGCGTGGGCGTCGACGGTGAACTCCACCCAGCCGGTGACCTCCTGGCCGAAATCGACGAGCAGGTCGCCCGCGGGCGTGCTGAACACCGACTTCGCGGCCACGCGCTCCATCTCGCGGATCTCCTCGCCCTCCTGGGGGATCAGGCAGTCCATGGGCCCGTCGAACAGGGCGCAGGGCTTCGGTTCGCCGGCGGCGAAGGAGGCGTCGTAGACCTCGCCGTCGTAGATCTCGCTGAAACGGACCGGGCTCTCCACCCAGTTCCAGCGCTCGTCCGTGGGGATGACGACCGCGCCGCCGTCCTCGAAGGAAACGGTCAGCTCGGCAATCAGCGCGGTCTGGCGCACCCTGCGGCGCTGCTTGTCCGGGCTGTCCTTCCAGCCGGGCATCGGAGAGGCGTACCAGCCCTTGCCGACTCTGCAGGTGAGCAGGTTTTCATCGGACAGCAGGCCGGTCACGTCGTATTCCTGCACCTGCAGGCGGGTGTCATAGGAGGTCCAGCCGGGGGCAAGGACGAATTCTCCCACGCGCTGCCCGTTCAGCGCCGCCTCGTAGACGCCCAGGGCGGTGACGCGCAGGGTGGCTGCGCGCACGGGGCGTCCCTCCGGCAGCTGCCAGCGCCTGCGGTATTCCGGCACCACATCCCCGGTGGGGAGGCCGGTGTTGATCCATTTTGCCTGTTTAAACATATAATCGCGATTCCTTTCTGTCAGATGGGATGCGTTATGGCGGCGCGTTGCCGCTTACTTGAAGGATAGCACACCCGAGGGAGGGCGTCAACGGTTATTTTACATGATTTGGCCCGATAGACGGGAATGATCCCCCTGCGGTATGGCGGCAAAAAAGCGGTGAAATTGCCGCTTTTCCAGACGGCCGGGATGTGCTATAATGTTGGAGACACAGCCCGCTTCGCTGCGGAGCATGAATGGCCTATTCGATCAGAACAAGGAGCTGCCCACTATGAAAATTCTGAATTGCAAACTGAACCACCTGACCAATCCCCTGGGCTGGGAGCTGACCCATCCCACCGTCTCCTGGGTGACTGAGGAGGCTCGGGGCACGCGGCAGGCGTCTGCCCGCGTGCGGGTTTCCCTGACGGAGAGCTTCGAGGCGTGCCTGTACGACAGCGGCGAGCGCGGGGACATCATCAGCACAGGATTTGAACTGCCTCTGGAACTTATGCCCATGACGCGCTATTACTGGAAGGTGCAGGTGACGGATGACACCGGCGACAGCGCCGAGAGCGGCGTGAACTGGTTCGAGACCGCCCGCTCCCTCGAAGGCCCCGGAGAGCCCTGGCAGGCGGAGTGGATCACCCCGGCGATAGCAGTCGAGCCGTTGCCTATGGAAGGCGGCGCGTATGCGGAGAAGTCCGTGCAGGCGGTGCTGCTGCGCGGCATTCGCGTGGACAAGCCGGTGGCCCGGGCGCGGGCCTACGTGGTGGGCCTTGGCCTCTATGAACTCTATCTGAACGGCGAAAAGCAGGGCGACGAGTGCCTGCTGCCCGGCTACTGCGCCTATGACAGCTGGATCCAGTACCAGACCTTCCCGCTGGAACTGAAGATGGGGGAGAACCGGCTGGAGATCGCGCTGGGCGACGGCTGGTACAAGGGCAATTTCGGCCTGGTGAAGCGCTTTGAGAACTACGGCGACCGACTGGCGGCGCTGGCGGAGATCCACATCTGGTACGCGGACGGCACCGAGGCGGTCGTCGGCACGGATGAGACCTGGGAGGCGCGAAAGAGCCGCGTTGTGACGAGCGGCATCTACTGCGGCGAGACCTATGACGCCGCGCTGGACGTGGGGGAGACCTTCGGCGTCCGGTTCATCGACCTGGGCTTCGACCGGCTCTGCCCGCGGCTCTCTCCGCCGATCACCGTCCATGAGCGCATCACCCCCATAGAGGTCATCCATACGCCCGCGGGCGAGACCGTGCTGGACATGGGCCAGAACATGGTGGGGTGGCTGGCGTTTGAATGCGACGCGCCGAAGGGGACGAAGATCCACCTGCAATTCGGCGAGATATTGCAGGGCGGATGCTTCTACCGCGACAACCTGCGCACCGCGAAGGCGGAGTTCACCTATATCTCCGATGGCCAGAAGCGCACCGTGCGTCAGCACTTCACCTTCTACGGCTTCCGCTATGTGAAGGTGGAGGGCTGGACGGGGGAGATCGACCCGGCGGACTTCACCGGCCTGGTGATCCACTCCGAAATGGACGCGAGGGGCGACATCGAAACCTCCGACCCGCTGGTCAACCAGCTGGTGCGCAACGCCCGATGGGGCATGAAGGGCAACTTCCTGGACGTGCCCACCGACTGCCCCCAGCGGGACGAGCGCTATGGCTGGACCGGCGACGCCCAGATCTTCTCCGGCACGGCCTGCTACTTCATGGACACCTACGCCTTCTATGCCAAGTACGGCAAGGATCTCTTCTTTGAACAGTCCAAGCTGGGCGGCAGCGTGCCGGACGTGGTGCCCGTGGCAAACTATCCCGGCGACGCCTCCACCGCCTGGGCGGACGCGGCCACGATCATCCCGTGGAACGTCTACCTGCATTCCGGCGACAAGGGCATCCTGCGCAGGCAGTACGCCAGCATGAAGGGCTGGGTGGACTACATGAAGCGCCAGGACGACGCCGACGGCGGAAAGCGGCTGTGGCTGACCGGCACCCACTACGCCGACTGGCTGGCGCTGGACGGCAATGTGCCCGGCGGCGTGTTCGGCGCGACGGACCCGAACTACGTCGCCTCCGCCTACTATTACTATTCGACCACCATCGTCGCCAGGGCCGCCGCCATTTTGGGCAAAGACGAGGACGCCGCCTTCTACGGCAGGCTGGCGGAGGAGATCCGCGACGCCTTCCAGCGGGAGTATTTTACACCCGGCGGGCGCCTGGCCATCGACACCATGACAGGCTATGTGGCGGCGCTGTACTTCGGGCTTGCCCCGGAAAGCGCCGTCGAGCGGGCGCGGCAGGGCCTGCTGAACCGGCTGCAGAAGAACTTTTATCACCTGGATACCGGCTTTGTGGGCACGCCCTACCTGTGCCGGGTGCTCTCCGATAACGGCATGAACGAGCTGGCCTATCACCTGCTGCTGGAGAAGGGCTATCCCGGATGGCTGTACGAGGTGCTGATGGGCGCGACCACGGTGTGGGAGCGCTGGAACTCCGTGGAGCCCGACGGCAGGATCAGCGGCACCGAGATGAACAGCCTGAACCACTATTCCTACGGCTCCATCGTGGAGTGGATGTTCCGCAACATGGCGGGCATCAACCCCTGCGAGGACGGCGCGGGCTTCAAGCGCTTCCGCGTCTCGCCGAAGCCCAACTACCAGATCGGCAGCGCCAGGGCCGTGCTGAACTCCGCCGCGGGCAGAATCGAATCCGAATGGAAGCTGGCGGACGGCAGGCTGTCCTTCCGGTTCGCCGTGCCCTTCGACGCCGAGGCGAAGATCACCCTGCCGGATGCCGATGTCGAGGAGATCCGCAGGCAGGGCGCTGTCGACGCGGTGCAGGACGGCTCCAGCGTGACCTTTATCGCCGGGGCGGGCGAATACGCCTTCGAGTATCTGCCGACGACGCCCTATCGGAAGGTCTACAGCCTCGATTCCACCTGGGAGGAGCTCAAGGCCAACCCGAAGACCCGGGAGCTGCTGCGCCGTGAGTACACCACCAAGGAGGACCACATCCCCTTCGAGAAGGAGCTGTGCACGCTGCGGGAGATGACATGGGGTCCCTTCACCTGCGTGCCCGAGGAACAGCGGCAGAGGATCGACAAGCTGCTGCGGGAGATCGAGTGATAAAAGCACATTGGCTTCAGGCGTGGCGAGAGGGGAGGCGGTGCCGGTGAAGACGGGACTGGTGCTCGAGGGCGGCGCGATGCGGGGCATGTTCACCTGCGGCGTGCTGGACGTGTTCATGGAGAACGGCGTCGCCTTCGACGGCGCGGCGGGCATTTCCGCCGGCGCGGTGTTCGGCTGCAACTACAAGTCCCGCCAGCCCGGCCGCGCGATTCGCTACAACATGAAGTACTGCCGCGATCCCCGCTATTGCAGCCTGCGCTCGCTGCTGCGCACCGGCGACCTGTACGGCGCGGACTTCTGTTACCGGGAGATCCCCGATGTGCTGGACGTGTTCGACCGAAAGGCCTTCCGGGAGAATCCCATGGCGTACTACGTGGGCGCCACCGACGTGGACACGGGAGAGGTCCGCTTTCACCGCTGCTCGGACGGCGGCGAGCGGGACATGCTCTGGCTGCGGGCCTCCGCGTCCATGCCCGTCGTGTCCCGGGCGGTGGAGGTGGACGGGCTTCGGCTGCTGGACGGCGGCATTGCCGACGCGGTGCCCTACCGGTTCATGCTGGAGGCCGGCTATGACCGGAACGTGATCGTGCTGACGCAGCCTGCGGGCTACCGCAAGGCGCCGGCCTCGCGGCTGATGCCCCGGCTGCTGCGCAATATGCCGAGGATCGCCGAGGCCATGGCCGTGCGCCACGAAATGTACAACCGGCAGATGGAGGAGATCGAGGCGCTGGACGCGCTGGTGATCCGCCCCCGGGAGCCCCTGGGTATCGGCCGCACCGAGCGCGACCCGGCGCAGCTGGAGCGGGTGTACCGCCTGGGGCGGACGGAGGGAGAGCGCAATCTGGACGCCGTGCGGCGCTTCCTGTCCGGGAAGGTTGACGGATGTTGACAGACCGGGACCCTTCGACCTATAATCGACCTATACTATCCGATGAGGTGAATCGCATGGATTACAAGGCATTGGCGGACAAGGTGCTGGGCATGCTCCAGCGGGCGGACGGCAACGACCCCTCCCGGGGCCACCTGACCATGAACAACTGGGAGTGGCCTTCGGGCGTGGCGCTCTACGGCATCTACAAGACCTATCAGCAGAGCGGCGATAAGGGCATACTGGACTATCTGATCGGCTGGTACGGCGATATGCTGTCCCGGCCCGAGCAGCCCCACCGCAACGTGAACACCGTGGCCCCGGTGTTGACGCTGGTGTGCCTGTACGACGA
Organism: Clostridia bacterium; assembly: GCA_030530315.1. Taxonomy (GTDB): domain Bacteria; phylum Bacillota; class Clostridia; order Christensenellales; family Aristaeellaceae; genus UBA2862. The sequence continues at coordinate 6,914 of JAUMVG010000009.1, forward strand.
GACCCGGGACGCGGCCTATCTGCCGGTGATCGAGGGCTGGATCGACTGGGTGATGAAGGAGATGCCGCGCACGGAGTACGGCGGCATGCAGCACTGCACCGTGTGGAACAAGCACTACCAGCAGCTGTGGTGCGACACGCTGTTCATGGTGTGCCTGTTCCTGGCCAAGGCCGGCGTGGTCCTGGAGCGCCCCGAGCTGGTGGAAGAGGCGGAGTATCAGTTTTTGATGCACATCCGCTATCTGCAGAACAAGGTCAACGGCCTGTTCTACCACGGCTGGAGCTTCGACCGCCGCCACAACTTCGCGAACGCCTTCTGGGCCCGGGGCAACGCCTGGTTCACCGCCGCGGCCGTGGAGCTGCACGACATCACCGGACGCGAGAACGCCGCCATGCGGATGATCCGCGCCGCCTGGCTGGACCAGGTGCTGGCGCTGTGGAAGTACCAGCGGGTGAACGGCCTGTACACCACACTGATCGATGTGGAAGAGAGCTATTGCGAGACCAGCGCCACTGCGGCCATCGCCTACGGCGTGCTGAAGGGACTGCGGCTGGGCTGGCTGCCCCAGGAGCCCTACCAGGCCATGGCGATGCTCTCTGCCAACGCCGTGCTGGACCAGATCGACGAGACCGGCGCGGTGCAGGGCGTCTCCGGTGGCACCGGCATGGGCCACGACCTGCAGCACTACAAGGACATCATCGTCACGCCCACCGCCTACGGCCAGGGCCTGACCTTCCTGATGCTGACGGAGCTGATGATCCGCCAGTGACCAGGAAGCGCAAAAACGAAGCGGCCCCGAAATGACGAAGCGTCATTTCGGGGCCGCCTTTTGTCCTGTTATGCCTTCAAAGGTTTACTTCAAGGCCACGCCCGCCGCGTTCTGGCCGGCCACGCGGCCATAGGTGGTGGAGATGGACAGCATGGAGCCGGAGCACGGATACACGGTCGCGAAGAACTGGCCGGAGGCGCACTCGCCGGCGGCGAACAGGTTCGGGAAGGTGGTTCCGTCCTCCTTCAGGACCTGGGCGTCGGTGTTGATCTCGAAGCCGCCAAAGCCCGCCACAGTGGAGCGGATGACCTTGATGGCGTAGTAGGGGCCTTCCTCGGCCAGCGGCACCAGGCCGGCGCGGCCGAAGTCCTCGTCCTCGCCCTTGGCGGCCAGCTCGTTGTAGCGGGCCACGGTGGCGGCGAAGGTGTCGGCGTCAAGGCCCGCGGCCTCGCCCAGCGCCTCGAGGGTGTCGGCGGTGAAGCCATAGCGGCGGGACACGGCCAGATCCATCAGCGGCACGTAGTCGGCCATCGTGGAATCGAAGATCCACCAGGCGCAGCTGGTGCCGTTCTTGTCCATGGCCTCGTAGAACAGCGGGTAGTCCAGGGACTCGTTCATGAAGCGCTCGCCCTTGTCGTTCACGCCCAGGGTGGGCAGGAAGGACAGCAGGTTGATGCCGCCGGTCAGGGTGTAGGAAGCGTCGGAGGTGTGCATGCCCATGACGCCGCCCTTGAACACGAAGGAAGCGCCCAGCGCCTCGCCCCAGGCGATCTCGTCGCCGGTGTTGCCGCAGGAGGACATGGAGGGCACGCCGTCGGAGTTGGGCACGTACTTGGCCATGTACTCGGGGTTGCGGTCGAAGCCGCCGCAGGCAACGATCACGGCCTTGGCGTTCACGGTCAGCTTCGCGCCGTAGTGATCGGCCACCGCGCCGGTCACGATGTCGCCGTCGGCGATCAGCTCGGTCACCGCCGCGTGGCGCACGATGGTGATGTTCTCGTTGGCCAGGGCCTTCTCCCAGATCGGCACCATGATGGGGCCGCCGCCTTGGCTGGTCAGGTGGGCGCGCAGGGCCGGGCTGGTGCCGGAGGTCACGACGCCCGCGTCAAACACCACGCCCATCTCGTCGATGAGCCAGTCCACGGTCTCGCCGGAGTGCTCCGCCCAGTAGGTGACCATGGTCTCGTCCATGTCGCCGCCGGTGCGCTCGTTGTAGTAGGCCACCATGTCCTCGGGATGATAGCCGTCGATGCTCTCGTCCTTGTTCATCTGGGAGCCGGTGCCGTACACATAGCCGCCGGAGGTGACGGAGCTGCCGCCCAGGCGGTCCAGCTTCTCCAGCACCACGACCTTCGCGCCGGCGTTGGCCGCCTCGATGGCGGAGGACAGGCCGGCGATGCCGGCGCCGATGACCAGCACGTCGGTGTCCAGGGTCTCGTCCTCGGCGGTCTCATGGACCTCCGCGTCCAGGCCCTCGGCGCCGGAAGCCTCGATGGCGTTCTTCACGGCGTACTTCACCGCGTAGGCGCTGAAGGTCGCACCGGAGGTGACGTCCACGTTCCAGCTCTGGTGCTCGACGATGCGGTTGGGCATCTCGCTGATGGACCAGTCGCTGACGCCGACGGTCTCGGCCTGCTCGGTGACGGTCACGTCGGTGATGGCGCCGTCCTCCAGCGTCACGGACACCTTCACGGGGCCGTGGAAGCCGGTGGACTCGCCCTCAAAGGTGCCGCTGACGCCTTCTGCCAGCGCCATGGGCGCCATGCTGACGAGCATGCACAGCGCGAGCAGCGTACAAAGGATCTTCTTCATAGGTATGCCTCCTTTTGGATTTTTATCCATTGACATTATACACACGCGTATGTATAATGGTCAAGACCACTTGCCGCATCCAGGAAGAATTATACATTTGGATGTGCTTTTGTATATCGACGCAGCACGCGCACGGGGGTAAAGCCATGAATGACACCAGGCAGTCCATCCTGTCCATCGCCATGGAGCATTTCAGCACCAGGAACTACACGTCGGTCAACCTGGAGGAGATCGCGCTGGAGGCGCACGTCACCCGCGCGCCGCTGTACTATTACTTTAAAAACAAGGAGGGGCTCTATCGCGCTATCGTCGCGGAGACCCTGAACACCGCCCGCACACAGATGGAAGCGCTGCTGGATGTAAATGCGCCCATCTTCGAGGTCCTGCGCAGGGAATTCGCGTACTGCCTCAGGGAGCTTGGAAAATTCCAGCATATCTGGAATCCCGGGCCCGACGCCCCGGATTGCGAGGAGGAGGTGCACGTTTTTTTACAGTGGCTGCTGGATCGAAAGACGGAGGTCCTGACTGCCGCGTGGGAGCGCGGAGAGCTCAGGCGCGACTGCGATATCTCCGAGATCGTGACCTTTATCTACGTCTTTTACGAGGGCGTGCTGGCCATGCAGGTAAAGCCGAACCAGCCGACCGGCTTCAATCTGGCGCTGCTGGACAACAGCTGCGACTGGTTCCTGGATATCGTCAGGCAGAGATTTGGAAACGAACGGGGATAGGGAAGGGCGGATCAAAGAAATAAAGGACCGGACAAAGAGTCCAACATTTGACAAAGAGCCGAATAAATGCGCGGTAATAGGATAAAAAAACAAGTCCGAAACGAATTTCAGACTTGAAGTGGTGGAGCATACGAGACTCGAACTCGTGACCTCTACACTGCCAGTGTAGCGCTCTAGCCAACTGAGCTAATGCCCCATGTCCTGGTGGCATAATGAATTATGACACAGGATTCAGGGATATTTATAAGCCTTTTGGCATTAAACAAGTCTGAAACGAATTTCAGACTTGAAGTGGTGGAGCATACGAGACTCGAACTCGTGACCTCTACACTGCCAGTGTAGCGCTCTAGCCAACTGAGCTAATGCCCCATGTCCTGACGACAAAAAAGATTATAGCACAGAATCCCGAGTTTGTAAATACCTTTTTGATATTTTTTGCGAGGAAATTTTTGCTCTCATTATATAAAAGAAAATGGGTGGATGAGGTTAAGAAGAGAGACTATTTTCTGCCGGTGACAGAGAAAAGGGGCCTGCCGCAAGCGCGGCAGGCCCCCTGCGCTCACTGGGTGAACTCGAACAGCGTCACCTGGCTGGTCTCCGGGATGCCGTTCAGGCAGCCCGCCAGCTTCAGCTGCTCTACCATGGACTTGGCCACCTTGCGGCGCACCATGTCATCCTGGCTGATGAACGGGCCGGCCTTTCGGGCCTCCACGAAGGCCTCGGCCGCCGAGGCGCCGATGCCGGGCATGGAGTTGATGGGCGGGATGATCTCGCCGTCCTCCTCGTCGATGGTGAACTCCGTGGCCTTGGAGCGATAGATGTCGATGGGCTTCAGGTGCACGCCCCGCAGGTTCATCTCGATCAGGATCTCCAGGATGGTCACCTCGTCGTCCTTGGTGGCGGTGCGCTCGCTCTTGTCCAGGGCCTTGATGTCGTCGATCATGCCCCGCAGCGCGTCCACATCCCGGGTGGTCATTCGGGTGGCGTCGAAGGACTCGGCGTTTCGCGCCAGGTAGCAGCAGTAGTAGGCCGTGGGGTAGAACACCTTGAAGTAGGCGATGCGCAGCGCCATGGTGACGTAGGCCACGGCGTGCCCCTTGGGGAACATGTACTTGATCTTCTTGCAGGTCTCGATGTACCACTCCGGGCCGGAGGCGGCGCGCATGGCTTCCTCCATCGCCTCGGTCAGGCCGCGGCCCTTGCGCACCGATTCCATGGTCTTGAAGGCCATGGAGGCCTCCACGCCGCAGGCGATCAGCGCGTTCATGATGTCGTCGCGGGTGCAGAAGCATTCCCTCAGGGGGATGCCCTGGCGCACCAGGTCCTGGGCGTTGCCCAGCCACACGTCGGTGCCGTGGGACAGGCCGGAGATGCGGATCAGCTCCTCCATGGTGCTGGGCTTGGTCTCCTTCAGCATGCCACGGACGAAGGAGGTGCCGAACTCCGGCACGCCCAGAGTACCCGTCTCCGCCACGCCCAGCTCCTCGGCGGTGATGCCCAGGGCCTCGGGGCTGGTGAACAGCGAGATGATCTTGCCGAACACCTCCGGGTCGTGCAGGGGCACGGCCTGGGGCGCGATGCCGGTGATGTCCTGGAGCTTGCGCAGCATCGTCGGGTCATCGTGGCCCAGAACGTCCAGCTTCACCAGCACGTCGTGCATGGAGTTGAAGTCGAAGTGGGTGGTGATGGTCTCGGTGGTCTGGTCGTCGGCGGGGTGCTGGATGGGGGTGAACTGGTAGATCTCGTATTCCTTCGGCAGCACCACCATGCCGGCGGGGTGCTGGCCCGTGGTGCGCTTGACGCCGGTGATGCCCCGGGCCAGGCGCTCGATCTCCGCCTTGGGCAGCGTGATGCCCTTCTCCTCGCAGTATTTCAGCACGTAGCCGTAGGCGGTCTTTTCCGCGATGGTGCCGATGGTGCCGGCGCGGAAGCAGTATTCCACGCCGAACAGCTCCTGGATGTAGCGGTGGGCCCGGGGCTGGTACTCGCCGGAGAAGTTCAGGTCGATGTCGGGCACCTTGTCGCCCTTGAAGCCCAGGAACACCTCGAAGGGGATGTTGAAGCCGTCCTTGTTCATCTGCGCGCCGCACACCGGGCACTTCTTCGGCGGCAGGTCCAGGCCGGTGGTGTAGCGGGGGTCGGGGTCGAACTCGGTGTGCCGGCACTCGGGGCAGGCGTAGTGGGGCGGCAGCGCGTTGACCTCCGTGATGCCGGAGAGGAATGCCACCAGGGACGAGCCGACGGAGCCTCGGGAGCCGACGATGTAGCCGTCCGACAGGGACTTGGCCACCAGCTTCACGGCGATCATGTACAGCGTGGAGAAGCCGTAGCCGATGATGGCGCCCAGCTCCTTGTCGATGCGCTTCTGGACGATCTCCGGCAGCGGGTCGCCGTAGAGGAAGTGGGCCTTGTCGTTGACCAGCTGGCGCAGCTCGCCCTCGGCCTCGGGCCAGAAGGGCTGGAAGGTCTCCTTGCCCTCGGGGTGGGGAATGAAGATCTTCACGTCGCCGATGCGGTCGGCGATCATGTTGGGGTTGGTGATGACCACCTCCCGGGCCTTGTCCCGGCCCAGGTAGCTGAATTCCTCCAGCATGTCGTTGGTGGTGCGGAAGTACAGCGGCGGCTGCTCGTCCGCGTCCTTGTAGCCTTCCTTGGTGAGCAGTATGGCGCGGTAGACGCTGTCCTGGGGGTTGAGGAAGTGCACGTCGCCGGTGGCGCAGACGGGCTTGCCCAGCGCCTCGCCCAGGCGGACGATGCGCCGGTTCAGCTCCCGCAGACCCTCGTCGTCGGCCACGGTCCCATCCCGCTTCAGGAAGGCGTTGTTGCCGATGGGCTGGATCTCCAGGTAGTCGTAGAAGCCGGCGATGCGCTTCAGCTCCGCCTCGTCCCGGTCGTCCAGCACCGCCTGGAACAGCTCGCCCGCCTCGCAGGCGCTGCCCACGATCAGCCCCTCCCGGTACTTGGAGATCAGGCTGCGGGGGATGCGGGGACGGCGGTAGAAGTAGTTCAGATGGCCCTCGCTGACCAGACGGTACAGGTTGGTCATGCCCGTCTGGGAGGCGGCCAGCAGTATGATGTGGTAGGACTGCTTCGTGGCGTCGGTGGGGAAGCAGGTGTTCAGCTGGCCCAGCTGGGTCAGCTGCTTCTGGGCGCGGACCTCGGCCAGCACCTTCAGCAGCATCAGGCTGGTGGCCCGGGCGTCGTGCACGGCCCGGTGGGCGTTGAGCAGCGAGATGCCCAGCTGCTTGCACATGTTGCCCAGCTTGTGGCTCTTCAGCTGGGGGAACTGGTTGCGCACCAGGGCCAGCGTGTCCACGATGGCAAAGTCAAAGGGCAGCCCCGCCTGCTTGAAGGCGCGGCGGAAGAAGGACATGTCGAAGCTGGCGTTGTGGGCCACCAGCACCGCGCCCTCGCAGAATTTGGCGAATTCAGGCATGACCTCCATCAGCGTGCGCTTGTCCCGCAGCATGGCGGCGGTGATGCCGGTCAGCTCCACGATCTTCTCTGGGATCGGGCGGCCGGGGTTGATCAGCTCGCTGAACTCGCCGACCTCCACGCCGTTTTCAATGCGCACCGCGCCGATCTCGATGATCTCGTCCGTGCGGGTGTTCAAGCCCGTGGTCTCCACGTCCAGCACCACGTAGACCGCGCCGTCCAGGGGGATGTCCCCGGCGTTCTCCACGATGCCCGCGTCGTCGTCGATCAGGTAGCCCTCGCAGCCGGGGATCAGCTTGATGCCGTTCTTCTTGGCCGCGCCGAAGGCCTCCGGGAAGGCCTGCACCACGCCGTGGTCGGTGATGGCGATGGCCTTGTGGCCCCAGGCGACGGCCTGCTTGATCAGGTCGGTGGCCGAGGCGCAGGCGTCCATGGTGCTGTAGTTGGTGTGCAGGTGCAGCTCCACCCGCTTCTCCGGGGAGGTGTCCCGGCGCACGGGCTTGTCGGCGGGCTCAATGTCCTGGACCATCAGCACCATCTCGCCCTTGAAATCGTCATAGCGGTAGTTGCCCTTTACCTTGACCCAGCTTCCGGGCTTCAGCGCGGCGCTCAGCGCGTCGGCCTGGGCCTGGAGGCTGGCGGGGTTCTCCTTGCTGCGCCGGGAGTCCAGGAACAGCTTGCAGTTGATGGAGCCGGTGTAGTCGGTCATGGAGAAGGTGATGATCTTGCTGGCGCCGGTCTTGGTGTCGCGCATCTCCATGCCGGCCACTTCGCCCTTGAGCACGCAGCGGCCCACGTCCTCGGTGACCTCGCCCATGGGGATGACGGGGTCGTGGATGGGCTTGCCGAAGAGCACGCCCTCGGGGACGGACTTCTTCTGCGGCGCGGCGGAGACGGCAGCGGCGGCCTCCTCGGCCAGCAGCTCGGCTTCCCGGGCGCGGGCCTCGGCGATGCGCTGGAGGCGGCTCTCCTCATCGCCGGTCACGCGGATGCGCACGTTGGCCTTGATGCCAAACAGCGCGTCCAGCTTCTGGCTGAGGCTGGCGTCGATGGACCGGGACTTGAGGTAGGCGGCGCCCTCGGCGCTCTGCACGCACAGCGTCAGTGTGCCGTCCTCCAGCGTCCAGCCCTTGCCGGTCCAGTCGATGAAGGGGATACAGCCCGGGCTCTCCCGGCGCAGCAGGGACTTGAGCAGCCCGCAGGCCAGGGTGACGTCCTCGCGGACGGCGTCCCGCAGGCCGGGATATTCCACCTCCACGCGGACGGGCACAAGAGGAAACGCGGCGGCGATCAGCCGCTGCGCCTTGTTGAACTGGGCGTCGTTGAGCATGCGGGGCGCCTGCAGCAGCACCCGCATCTCGCCTGTTTTCTTCGATATGCTCACCCGGGACAGGGACAGCGCGTCCGCCAGGGACGGGTCCTCCTGGGCGATCAGGTTTTTCCAGAGTTCGGACATGGGTTAACCTCTGTAGTAAGTTGGGGACAAATTGTTGTTTGACGAGGGAAAAGGGATAAGGGAAGAGGGAAAAGGAATAGTTGCTGCCGCCAGGAATACCAGTGTTTGATGCAAACGCAGAATGAATGGGGCTGTAACCTCTCGGTCTGCTCCTGCGGCGCCACGGCTTTCGTGGGAGGGAACCAAGGAAGCTACGCTTCTACGTAACAACAGCATTTCCTATTCCCTTTTCCCTGCCCCCATATAAATCTCTATTTCTCATTCACAATCTTCCCGGTCATGTGTTCCGGGATCAGTTCGAACACCAGGACGCCAGGGCCGGAACGGGCGACCTCGTCCTCGATGTACTTCTCGTCTGAGGTGAACTTGTAGCTCAGCCTGCGGCTGATGTCGAGGGCCCTTTCGTGGTCCTCCACGACCTTCAGTCGCCCGAACACGATCACGCTCTTGATGTTCAGCGCCCAGTCGCCGGGCTTTTTGAAGCCCTGATCGTAGACGCAGAAGGAGGCCTTGTCGCAGCGCAGCAGCGCGTCGATCTTGTGGCCCCGCTTTCCGCTGTGAAAGTAGAGGTGGCCGTCCTCGTCGCTGTAGTAGTGGTTGATGGGCAGGCCGTAGGGGTAGCCGTCGTCGCCCAGCACGCTGAGCACGCCGCGCAGCTCGCCCTTCAGCAGGACGACGCACTCGTCCTGGCTGAGCTGCTGCTTCTTTCGCATCATTTCACGGAACATGGAGTTCTCCTTTGCGCGGCCGCGGGGGACGAGCCCTCAGGGCCGGAATTCATCCTTCAAAAGCGCGTACACCGCGCAGTCCTTCCACTGGCCGTCGTGCCAGGTGTGGGCCTTGAACAGGCCCTCCTGCCGCATGCCGCACTTCTCCAGCACCCGCCGGGAGCCGATGTTCTCCGCCAGGCAGGACGCGGACACGCGGCAGGCGTTGCCCGCGAAGATGCAGGCAATTGCCGCCCGTGCGGCTTCGGTGGCGTAGCCGAGGTTCCAGCGGTCGGGGCGGATGAAATAGCCCAGGCCGAAGTGCGCCCCGGTGGGCGCGCTGTCGATGACGTGCAGGCCGACGGAGCCCACTACGAGGCCGGTGTCCCGCTCCTCGACGATCAGGTTGCAGCGCAGGCGCAGATGGGCCTCCGAATCCCGCATCACCGAGCGCAGATAGGCTTCGGTATCCGAGATGTCCGGCTTGTACATGTCGGGCAGGTACCAGGTGGCGGCGGGATCCGAGAGGATGGCGTGCAGGGGCAGCAGGTCGGCGGGCTCGTGTTCCCGCAGGATCAGCCGCGGCGTCTCCAAGCGGAGAACGTGCTCGTAGTCAACGGTTTTCTGGGTCATGGGCACTTACCATTTTGCGGATCTCGGTGATCAGCTCGGCGGCCAGGTCGCCGCCCTTGATGGCCCGGGGGGCCTGGTCCCTGACGAACAGCACGCCCGCGCCGTCCTTGCCGCCGGCCACGCCCAGGTCGGCCTCCCGGGCCTCGCCGGGGCCGTTGACCACGCAGCCCATCACGGCCACCTTCAGCGGCACGCGGATGTCCGCCGTCTCGGCGCGGACGCGGCGGGCGATGCCCTCCACGTCGATGCCGGTCCTGCCGCAGGTGGGGCAGGAGATGATCTCGATGCCGTCCCGACGCACGCCGCAGGCCCGCAGGATGGAGAGCCCCGCGGGGACCTCCTGCACCGGGTCGCCGGACAGGGACACGCGGATCGTGTCGCCGATGCCGTCCAGCAGCAGCGCGCCGATGCCCACAGCGCTCTTGACGATGCCCACGTCGGCGGTGCCGGATTCGGTCACGCCGATGTGCTGGGGATAATCGCAGGTCCGCGCCGCCAGGCGGCAGGCCGCCACCATCTTCCGCACGTCGGTGGCCTTGAAGGAAAGCACGATGTCCTCAAAGCCCGCCTTCTCCAGCATTCGCGCGTGGTTCAGGCCGCTCTCCACCATGCCCTCGGGGGTGACGCCGCCGTACTTGGCGAGGATGTCCTTTTCAATGCTGCCGGAGTTGACGCCGATGCGCACCGGCACGCGGTGGGCCTTCAGGCAGTCCGCCAGCTCGCGCACGTGGGCCTCGCCGCCGATGTTGCCCGGGTTGATGCGCACCTTGGCGATGCCGTTCTCCACGGACCTGATGGCCAGCCTGTGGTTGAAGTGGATGTCCGCCACCAGCGGCACCGGGCTGCCGTCCACCAGGTCGCGCACGGCATCGGCGCAGGCGTCGTCGTACACGCTGACGCGCACGATGTCCGCACCCGCCGCCGCCATGGCGCGGATCTGGGCGAGGGTGGCCGCCACGTCCCGGGTGTCGGTGTTGGTCATGGTCTGTACGGTGATCGGCGCGCCGCCGCCGATGGCGACGGGGCCGACGTATACGCTTCGAGTTGACATGGAATTCTCCTCACGCGAAATGATTGGGACTATAGTTTAGAGTTAAGAGTTGAGAGTTAAAATGCCGGGGAACGAAGGAATGCTGCATGGCAGACAACACAGATTATCTTCGCAGGAACAGACAGGCTGTATCAATCCCGCATGGCGCGCGGCATTCTTTATCTCAACGCTCAACTCTGAACTCTCAACTCTCTTCTAAAGGTTGAAGCCTCCGGAGATCAGCTTCACGATGTCGTGATAGGTGAGCACCACAAACAGGCCCAGCAGAAGCACCATGCCGATGGCGTGGACGGTGCCCTCCTTCTCCGGGGGGATGGGCTTGCGGCGGATCATTTCGACGATCAGGAACAGCAGCCGGCCGCCGTCCAGGGCGGGAATGGGCAGCAGGTTCATGATGCCCAGGTTCAGGCTGATGATGAACATGAGCCACAGAACCATGTACATGCCCTCCCGGGCGCGCTGGCTGACCAGGGCGATGATGCCCACGGTTCCGGCGGTGTCCTCCAGGCCTTCGCCCTTGAAGATCAGGTTGCGCAGGCTCTCCAGCATCTGGCCGGTGGTCTCCACCATGTAGCTCCCCGCCTCGGCGAGGGATTCGCCGAAGGAGAAGGTGCGGCTGGAGAACACGATGCCGATCTGGTAGCGGGTGGTCTGGCTCTCCTCGTCCGCCACCGGGGCGGCGATCATGGAGAAGCGCTGCTGCTCGCCGTCCCGCTCCACGAGCAGGTCGATGGGCTGGCTCATGTCGCCGGACTGGAGCACGTTGATCATCGTGCTGACGCCGGAGGTGGTGTTTTCCAGGGCCACGCCGTTGACCTCCAGAATGTGGTCGCCGGGCATAAGGCCCGCGGCCTCGGCGGGCATCCCCGCCATCACCTGGTCCACGACGGGATACGTCTCGGCGATGAAGAAGGCGTCCAGCATGACGGCGCAGATCACGAAGGCCAGCACGAAGTTCATGAAGGGCCCCGCCAGCACGGTGATGAAGCGCTTCCACACCGGCTGGTTGTTCATGGCGCGGGGGTCGTCGCTGCGGTCGTCCTCGCCTACGAAGGCGCAGTAGCCGCCCAGGGGGATGGCCCGCAGGGAATACTTGATGCCCTTGCGCTCCCAGCCCAGCAGGCGCGGGCCGAAGCCTACCGAGAACTCGACGATGCCGATGCCGCACAGGCGGCCCACGAGGTAGTGGCCGAACTCATGCACGGTGACGATCACGCCCAGCATGACGATGGCCAGGAGGATGTAGAGAAGGTTGGTGAACATAGAGCCTCCGGGGTGAATTGGGAATTGAGAATTGGGAATCGGGAATTACAGAAGGTCTGCCTGCCAAATCGATTGTTTGGCAAATCTCATTCCTGACTCCGAATTATAGCTTTGCTTCCGCGGCCCTGCGGGCCGCCGCGTCCGCCGCGTAGACGTCGGCGATGGAGGTGACGGGGGAGACGGGAACCGCCTGCAGCGCCGCGTCGATGATCTCCGGGATGCGCCCGAAGGGGATCCGCTCCCTCAGGAACGCCCCCACGGCCACCTCGTTGGCACCGTTGAGGATCACCGGGGCGCTGCCGCCGGCCTTCAGGGCGTCGATGGCCATGCTGAGGCAGGGAAAGCGGTCCAGGTCCGGCGCGGCGAAATCCAGGTGCCCGATGGCGGCGAAGTCCAGCGGGCGGGCGCCGTAGGGCATCCGCTCCGGGTAGCCCATGGCGTAGCCGATGGGCCCGCGCATGTCCGGCATGCCCAACTGGGCCAGCACCGCGCCGTCCTCGAACTCCACCATGGAGTGGACGATGCTCTGGGGATGGACGACCACGTCGATCTTCTCCGCGGGCATGGCGAACAGGTGGTGGGCCTCGATGACCTCGAGTCCCTTGTTCACCATGCTTGCGCAGTCCACGGTGATCTTGCCGCCCATGTTCCAGGTGGGGTGGGCCAGCACGTCCCGCACGGTGGCGGCGTACATGTCCGCCTTTTTCCAGCCGCGCAGCGCGCCGCCGGAGGCGGTGAGCAGCAGCCGGCGGACGGGGTTGCCCTGCCGGGCCTGGAGGCACTGGAAGATGGCGGAGTGCTCGCTGTCCACCGGCAGCATGGGGATGCCCTTTTCGGCGGCCTTGGCCATGACCAGGTCGCCGCCGGTGACCAGCGCCTCCTTGTTGGCCAGCAGCACGCGCTTGCAGACGTCCAGCGCGTTCCACACGGCGTCGAGCCCCGCGATGCCTACGATGGCGCACAGGGCGTCGTCGGGCCGCGCGGCCAGAAGGGCCCTGACGGTGGCGTCCGGGCCGAAGAACCACTGGCAGGAGCGCACGTCCTCGGGAAGGGTGTCGGGCTCGACGGCCAGGGCGGCAGTGTCGGGTTTGAATTCGCGCACCAGGTCGAACAGCTGCTCCGAGGAGCGGTTTGCAGTCAGGCAGCCGGCGCGGAAGCGGTCGGGATAGCGGCGCACCAGGTCCAGGGCCTGGGAGCCGATGGAGCCCGTCGCGCCGAGTATGGCAATCGTTCTCATGTAAGCAGTCCTTTACAGTCCGGCGATTTTAAAGAATACATAGCAGGCCACGCCGCAGAACAGTATGCCGTCCATGCGGTCCAGCATGCCCCCGTGGCCGGGGAAGATGGTGCCAAAGTCCTTGATGCCGCAGTGGCGCTTGACCAGCGAGGCCACCAGGTCTCCGATCTGGGAGAGGCCGCCCGCGATCAGGCCCAGCACGCCGAAGGACCACAGCGGCGGCAGCGTCACCTGGGCGGCCGCCTGGGGCGCGATGGCGGTGGCGACGACGGGCACCAGCATGGCGAAGCCCACGCTGGAGATCAGGCCGGCGATGGAGCCTTCCACGCTCTTCTTCGGGCTGATCTGGGGCGACAGGCGGTGCTTGCCGAAGCGCAGGCCGATGAACAGCGCGAAGGTGTCGTTGACCGAGGCGATGAAAAAGGTCAGCACCAGGGCCAGCGTGGAGGAAAAGCGGGTGTCCAGGTCCTGCAGGGTGATGATCAGGGAGAAGAACAGCCCGGGATACAGCATGGGGAACACGGTGCTCACCAGGCTGTCAAAGGCCACCTTGCCCTTGAAGATGATCACCGTCATGGCCAACAGCAGGCCGATGATCAGCGCGAACATGGCCGGGCTGATGGAGGCGAACACGCCGCCGGTCAGGTTGGCGTAGTAGGCCTGGGCCAGCACGGCCAGCACGCAGTAGACATAGCCGGACCAGCGGACCGGGTCATAGCCGATCCTTCGGAAGGCGCGGTACATCTCGCTGGTGCTCATCAGCATGCTGACGAGCAGCAGCCCCCGCAGGAACCAGCCCTGCAGCCAGATGCCCGCGGCCATCACGAGGATGAGTATCGCGGCGGTGATGATTCGCTTGATCACGCTCTGTCCTCCCCGTCAGGGTCGATTTTGTGCTGGACATTATTGGCTTCCGCTTCCTGGGCGGCGCTGTCCGGCTCCGGCGCGGCAGCTTTCGCCGCATTGACGGAACCCTCGGCGTCCGGCGCGGGCGTTGCCGATTCACTGACTGAGCTTTCGGCTTCCGACGCCGGGGCTTTCACAGGCTCCGGGTCCTCCGCTTTCGGTTCGGCCGCGGGGACTTCCGACGGCTTTGGCGGCTCGTTGACGCCGCCGAAGCGGCGGTCGCGCTCGGCGTAGATGCGCAGGCATTTCAGGTAGCGTGCCCGGTCAAAGTCCGGCCAGTAGACGGTGTCGAACACCATCTCCGCGTAGGTCAGCTGCCAGGGCAGGAAGTTGGAGGTGCGCATCTCGCCGCTGGTGCGGATCAGCAGGTCCACGTCCGGCGATTCCGCGGTGTACAGCTGGGCGGCGAAGAGATCCTCGTCGATGTCCTCCGGGGCCAGCTCGCCCCGCTGCACCCTTTCGGCCAGCAGGCGCGCCGCCCGGGTCAGCTCGGCCCGGCCGCCGTAGTTCAGGGCGATGTTCAGCTTGAGTCCCGTGTTGTTCTTCGTGCGCTCCATGGCGTTGATCAGCGCGGTGCGCTGGGGTTCCGGCATGCCGTCCACATCGCCGAGTATCGTGATCTTGACGTGCTTCTCGTCCAGCTCGTCGATCTCGGAGTTGAAGTATTTGAGCAGCAGCGACATCAGCGCCTGGATCTCCTCCTTCGAGCGGGACCAGTTTTCCGTGGAGAAGGCGTACAGACTCAGCGCTTCGATGCCGTAGTCGTCGCTGGCGCGGATGATGTCGCGCAGGGCCTCCGTCCCGGCGGCGTGGCCGGCGGAGCGGGGCAGGCCCCGGCTGGTGGCCCAGCGGCCGTTGCCGTCCATGATGATGGCGACGTGCCGGGGCAGCTTGCTGGGGGGCAGGGCCTGCACGGGACCGGCGCTGTTGACGGGCGTGACCGTGATGTACTTGGGCTTCGGGCGCAGGATATCGTTCAGCATCCGGGTCAGCTTATCGAAAAACATGGCGGACACCTCCGTTATGGTCGCGGGCGGGGTCGGCGGCAGGGTGGCCCTGCCGTCGGGTTGGATCCGATCATTGGAAACAGGAACCAGGAAGCGGAAACGGCGGCTGCCGCGGAGCTTTCGCACCCTGCCCGCCCGGGAATGGGGCGGCGGGGCTCTCTCGGGTACGCGGCTCACCAGAATCCTGATTCCTGGTTCCTGACTGCATGGCTATGCGGCGCGGGCGATCACCGCGCGTCAGGGGATCAGACGGACATGATCTCCTTTTCCTTGTCGGCGCCGACCTTGTCCAGCTCCTCGATGTGGCTGTCGGTGACCTTCTGCAGGTCCTTCTCGGCGATCTTCTGGTCGTCCTCGGTGATGACGGAATCCTTCTTCATTTTCTTGATCTGCTCCATGGCGTCGCGGCGGATGGAGCGGATGGCGACCTTGCCCTCCTCGATCATCTTCTTGACCTGCTTGCACAGCTCCTTGCGGCGCTCGCCGGTCAGCTCCGGCACCAGCAGGCGAATGACCTTGCCGTCGTTGGAGGGATTGATGCCGATGTCGGATTTCTGGATGGCCTTTTCGATGGGCCCGATCATCTTCGGCTCCCAGGGGGCGATGACCAGCAGGCGCGGCTCCGGGGAGGAGATGTTGCCCACCTGGTTCAGCTGGGTGGGAGTGCCGTAGTAATCCACGGTGATCTTGTCCAGGATCTGGGGATTGGCGCGACCCGCGCGAAGGGT
This sequence comes from Clostridia bacterium, assembly GCA_030530315.1. Taxonomy (GTDB): domain Bacteria; phylum Bacillota; class Clostridia; order Christensenellales; family Aristaeellaceae; genus UBA2862. Next base: position 22,646 of record JAUMVG010000009.1, read on the forward strand.
GTTCAGGTCCTTCTGAATCACGGCGATGGTCTTGTCCATCTTGGAACCGGCGTTTTTGATGGTCTCCTTATACATGCTTTCAACCTCCGCAATCATCAAGCGCATTTCACGCCATTATTTTCAACTTATATTGTAACGTAAACGCGCGGAAATGGCAAGCATTAATTTTTGCAGTCTTGGGAAAACGAAGGTGCCCGGCGGAGCGAATGCCGCCGGGCAAAAGGGGGACGCCTTTGGATGTCAGTCCTCCAGGATCCTTCCGTCCACGGAGAGGGTGACCACCTGCCAGGGGATGAACCTGCCGCTGTTCTTGAGGGCCTCCTTCGCCGCGTGCTCGATGCCGCCGCAGCAGGGCACCTCCATGCGCACGATGGTCAGGCTGCGGATGTCGTTTTCCCGCAGGATGTCCTCCAGCTTTTCGCTGTAGTCCACATGGTCCAGCTTCGGGCAGCCGATCAGGCACACCCTGCCTCGGATGAAGTCCTGGTGGAAACTGGCATAGGCGTAGGCAGTGCAGTCCGCCGCCACCAGCAGGTGCGCGCCGTCGAACCAGGGGGCGTTCACCGAGGCCAGCTTGATCTGGACGGGCCAGGTGCGCAGCTGGCTGGCGCCCGCGCCAGGCGCGGGCCGGGCGTCTCCCGCGGGAGCCACCGCCCTGGGCGCGGAGCCGGGACAGCCGCCCTCCCGGGGCCCAAGCGTTCTTGCCATGGAGCCGGGACAGCCGTGACCCGCCGGAGCGCCTGCCTTTGCGGCCTTCGCGGCCTGGACCGCCGCCTCGTCATAGGCGGGGGCCTCCCGCTCCTCAAAGGTGATGGCGCCGGTGGGGCAGCCGGGCAGGCAGTCGCCGAAGCCGTCGCAATAGTCCTCGCGCATCAGCTTCGCCTTGCCGTTTACTATGGCGATGGCGCCCTCGTGGCAGGCCTCGGCGCAGGCACCGCAGCCGTTGCACTTCTCCTCGTCGATGTGAATGATCTTGCGTATCATTATAATACCTCCTAAGTACGCACCCGAGTAGCCGAATTGAACTATTTTACCGGCATTTTGACTGCTGCCTATTGCCTGTTACCTAATGACTTTTTCCTCGCTTCCCTCTCCGCCCGCGACCGTTCCTTTTGCTGGCGGGCGATCTCCATCATGTGCTCGTACATCTCGTCGCCGACGCACTTGCGGGCGTACTGGCACCACTGCACGCAGCTGAGGGTGTCGTTGTAGACGACCTGGCCGCAGTGCTCGCAGGCGACCTCGGTGTCCGTGGAAAATATCTCTATGATGCTCCCGCAGCGGGGGCAGCGCTTTTCCTCCAGCGTGGGCGTGCGGGGCTTGCCCTGGCAGCCTTCCATGATCATTGCCTTCAACCTCCTCGTCCGGCGGCGTTCCGCCTTGACTTTACAGCCATATTCTACTATACTGGAGGGGAAGTGTATGTTGGATTTACAACATTGGAGGGCGAAATGGAAGCGAATTTCGAGCTTTTGGCCGGATGCCCCCTGTTCCGGGAGGTCACGCAGCCCCAGATCGAGGCCATGCTGAAGTGCATGAAGGCGCGGCGTAAGGCGGCGGCCCGGGGCGAGGTCGTGTTTCTGGAGGACAGCCCGGCGGAATACGTGGGCGTGGTGCTCTCCGGCGAGGTGCGGGTGCTCCGGGACGACGTCTACGGCAACCGCACCATCCAGGCGGTGATCCAGCCCGGCGGCATGTTTGGCGAGACCTTCGCCTGCGCGGGGCTGGCGCGGCTGCCGGTGTCGGTGGAGGCCTCCCAGCCCAGCGAGGTGCTGCTGATCCCGCTGAAGCGTATACTGCACACCTGCGCCAACGCCTGCGGCTTTCACAACCGGGTGATTATGAACCTTCTGAAGGTGCTGGCCCAGAAGAATCTGCAGCTGAACGGCAAGCTGGAGATCGCCTCCCGGAGGACGATCCGGGAAAAGCTGATGGCCTACCTGGCGAACCAGGCGCGGCAGGCCGGGAGCAGTGCCTTCACCATACCGCTGGACCGGCAGGGGTTGGCGGACTACCTGGGCGTGGACCGGAGCGCCCTGTCCGCGGAGATCGGCAAGCTGCGCCGGGAGGGGCTGATCGAGAGCAACCGGAGCGCGTTCAGGCTGCTGGCCGAGGAGCGCGGGCAATGACGGGGGAGAGAACGCCGAAGGCGGGAGGAATGAGGATGTTTACACGAGCGATGAAGAGAGCCCTTGCCCTGGCGCTGGCCGCGCTGCTGTGCGCCGCCGCGCCGCTTGCCACGGCGGAGGCGAACCCCACGCTGGAGCCGGTGCAGCCCCTGCGGAGCGCCCGCATCCGGGCGGTGGGCGATTTGATGGCCCACCAGAAGCAGCTGGACTACGCGCTGCAGGCCGACGGCAGCTATGACTTCCACCCCCAGTACGCGCTGGTGGCGGATTCGCTGGCGGACGCGGACTACACCATCGCCAACCTGGAGACCACCATCGGCAAGTACGGCAGCATGGCCTACTCGGGCTTTCCGCTGTTCAACTCGCCGGAGGCGCTGCTGCAGGCAGTGAAGGACGCCGGGGTGGACTTTCTGACCCTTGCCAACAACCACATGCTGGATCGGTACTACGAGGGCATGCTGAACACGGTGAACGCCGTGGAGGCCCATGGTTTCGACCACGGCGGGGCGAACCGATCCCCCGAGGAGCGGGACGCGCCGGTGGTGGTGGAGGTGAATGGCATCAAACTCGGCATGCTCTGCTACACCCAGATGACCAACGGCATGGAGGACTTCTGCAACAGCGCCGTCAGGGAGTTCGGCATCAATTACATGCGCAAGGCGAACTACAAGCAGGACGTGCGCAAGCTGCGGGACGCCGGGGCCGAGGTGGTCATCGCCATGCCTCACTGGGGAGAGGAATACTTCCGCAGGCCGGAGCAGAACACGGTGAACCAGGCGAAGCTGCTGATCGCCGCCGGCGTGGACGTGATCCTCGGCAGCCACCCCCACATGGTGCAGCCGGTGGAGTTCGTCACCGCGAAGGACGACGAGGGGCACGAGCGCACGGGGCTCGTGGCCTACTGCCTGGGCAACTTCATCAGCAACATGAGCAAGCGCTACACCGACTCCGGCATCATACTGGATTTCACCCTGCGGGAGCGGCAGGACGGCTCCTTCGCCGTGGAGGACGTGGGGTGCGTGCCGGTGTTCGTCTGGCGGCAGGACGGCGCGATCCGGGCGCTGTCCTCGCTTCAATATTACGACGTGCCGCCGGAGGGTATGGCCTCCGACAGGGCGGAGCGCATGCGGCAGAGCTATCGGGAGCTGCGGGAGCTGATCGACGACTCCATTCCCATGCTGGCGCAGTGACGGAGGGCGGCGGAGCGGGACGCGGGCGAACGACCGGAGAAAGGGATACGCGGCAGCCCCGGGAGGTATGTCTGTGGCGAGCCGTTTTCCCCCGAAGGGGCACGGGCTGCGGTGATTGCCACTTGTCTTGCGGGAAAAACTGTGCTATAATCCGGGTGTGCGCGGCAGTGGCGGAATTGGCAGACGCCTCAGACTTAAAATCTGATACCTTCTGGGTGTGCGGGTTCGAGCCCCGCCTGCCGTACCATTCAACGGAAAACTGTCTCACAATGGCAGGGAATCATGCGGCTGATTTGGTCTATCCCGGCGCAGGGACGCCAGGGCCTGCATCGCGGGCGGAATTTGCCGCTCCGCGGCGGTGCGCCTTCACAGCCGCGGTTCCCCTGTTTTGTGGGACGGATTTTTTTCTGATCGATATTGTTTGACAACGGCTGCACGGAGGCCCTTGACTTCAAGGGCAGCGTGGACATCGGCAGGATCACGGAAGGATCTCCGGGCACATTTTCGGATATGAAAGGCGCACAGCCGTGCCGCAAGGCGGCTGCGCAGAGGAGCATGCGATGAATCAGGACTATGTAAGGGGCAGGCACAACGTCTTCACCCAGCCGCCGCGGATGGTGCCCGCAGGGGGCGTGGACGTCTCCGGCGGAGGCCGCTGGAAGATCTGGGAGGGCGCGGGCACGGCCATCGACGCGCCGATGCTCGGCAACGGCGACCTGCTGGCCGCGCTGGCGGGGCCGCCGAGGTGGCCCCAGTTCTGGGTGACCACCAACGACTTCTGGCAGATGCAGTCCAACCCGAACTATGCCTTCTTCCATGACAACGCCGTCGCCCAGCGCGACCCGCCCGTGGCGCTGGGCAGTCCCCGCCCCCTGGGCCGGGTGGTGTTCGACATCCCCGCGCTGGAAGGCGCGGCGTATGAGGTGCGCCAGTGCTTCGAGGACGCCACCACGCGCGCGGCGTTCGCCCGGCCGGACGGCGGCGCGCTGCGCATGGAGAGCTGGGTCGCGGCGGGGGAGAACGCGCTCGTCGTCGCCTTCGATTCGGACTTTGAGTGCGAGATCTCCTTTGAGTTCCGCTTCCCCAATGAGACGGGGAAGGGCTGCGACGCGGGCGTGGACTGCATGGGCGACTGCGAGGACGACGAGATCCTGGCGGGCACCTTCCGGGGGCTCGTGGGCGGCAGGCCCCTGCAGGTCCGCAACGTCCGCGACGGGCTGACCTGGGGCTGGCGGGAGTTCTCGGACGGCGTGGACATCCCCACGAAGCTGGCCTTCGGCGCCCGGTTCATCGGCGGCGGGAGCAATCGGGTGGCGCTTCGCCCCGGCGAGCGAAAGACCTTCGTGTTCACGGCCCGCAGCTGGGCCAAGACCGCCCGGCCGGTGGAGTACGCCCGCTCCCGGGCCCGGTGGATGACGGAGTCGGACGTGGAGGCCCTGCGCCAGTCGCACCTGCGCTGGTGGCGCGGATTTTGGGACGAATCCGGCGTCTGGACGGAGGACGACGATCTGGTGGACAGCTACTGCCTGTCCCAGTACATGATGGCCAGCCTGTCCCGGGACCCGGACTATCCGCCGAACATCCTGGGCATCAGCACCTTCGACCGCATGGCCTGGAACGGCAATTACAAGATCAACTACAACCACCAGACGCCCTACCTGGGCCTGCTGGTTTCCGGGCACTTCCGGCAGTCCGATCCCCACGACGCGCCGTATCTGGATATGCTGGACGTGGGCCGGGAGATGAGCCAGAGGCTGCTGGGCCATCCCGGGGTGTACCTGCCCCTGGGCCTGGGGCCGAAGGGCATGGTCAGCGAGGCGCTGCTTTTGCACATGAAGTCCCCGGCGGTGCACGGGGCGCTGAACATGCTGCTGCGCTGGCGGCTGTCCATGGATCGGGACTACCTCGCGCGGGTCTATCCCTTCCTGCGTTCGGTGGCGGAGTTCTGGGAGCACGACCTGGTGGAACGGGACGGCGTGCTGCACGTGGTCGGCGACGGTATGCACGAGCGCACCACCCGGGATGTGGAGCTCCACGGCGAGCCGGAAGATCCGGCAAATACGCTGGGCTACCTGCGCAGCTTTTTCGCCGACATGCTGGACGCCAGCGCGTTCCTCGGCATGGACGAGGACAGGCGGCCCGCCTGGCGGGACATCCTCGCCCGACTCGCGCCCTATCCCACGGGCACCATCGACGAAATTGGCGAGAATCCCACCCTGTGGAACGAGGGCGGGGCTTCGCTGGCGGCGGTGATCCCGGAGGCGCTGCGCTCGAGGAAGGTGTTCTACAACGAGGGCAGGGGCGGCAAGTGGTCGATGAGCTTCCCCGGAAACGTGATGCAGATCTATCCCGGCGGGGCCATCGGGCTGGATTCCCCGGCTGAGGAGCTGGAGACCGCCCGCAACACCGTGGCGGCGCTTTCCGAGATGGAGCGCGGGCTGAGCCTCGTCGGCGGAGAGGGCGGGGAGGTCCGGGCGGCGGGAGCGTGGAATGCCACGAACCTGGGCTGCCTGTTCTTCCCGGCGGCGGTGCGCGTCGGCTTCGACCCGGAGGTGATCCTCGAGCGGCTTCGGGACAAGCTGGCCCGCACGGGGCTGCCCAACGGCTTCGTCGAGGACAATCCCCACGGCATCGAGAACCTCTCCACGGTGCCCAACACGCTCCAGGAGATGATGCTGATCTCCCACCAGGGCACGCTGCGGCTGTTCCCGGTGTGGCCGAGGCGGAGCCTGCCCAACGCCCGGTTCTTCGGCCTCAGGGCCCGGGGCGGCTTCATCGTGGCGGCGGCGCTCGAGGGGGGCGAGGTCGCGCGGGCGCGGATAGAATGCCCCGCGGGCGGGGCGCTCAGGATCGCGAACCCCTGGCCGGGGAAGGCGCTGTATCTGAACGGCAGAAGGGCCGCGGGGGAGGCGGTGGAGCTGGAAACCCGGCCCGAAGAAGTGATCGAGCTGCTGCCAGAACGGTGACCGGGGCGCTTTGAAAACATGCGCCAAACGGCTGAATGGAGGTTGCCAAACGCTTACCCATATAGTATAATATTCAGTGGTAGCAATCCGGCACGGCGTCGTTCCGCGGCGGTGACAGACACAGGAAAAGGGAGGATTAATATGGAGAAGAAGTTCAGGCGCATCGGCGTGCTGACCAGCGGCGGAGACGCGCCGGGTATGAACGCCGCGGTGCGCGCTGTGGTGAGGACGGCGGTGGCCTACGGCATCGAGTGCGTGGGCATCCGCCGCGGCTGGCAGGGACTGATCAACAGCGACTTCGTCGTGCTGGACGCGGCCAGCGTGGGCCACATCCTCGCCCGGGGCGGCACGATACTCTACACGGCCCGCAGCGAGGAGTTCCTCTCCGAGAAGGGGCGCGCCCACGCGGTGGCCACCTGTCGCATGCTGGGCCTGGACGCCGTGGTGGCCATCGGCGGCGACGGCACCTTCCAGGGCGCGCTGGCGCTGTCGAGGATGGGCGTCCCGGTGATCGGCATTCCCGCCACCATCGACAACGACATCGGCTGCTCCAACTACACCATCGGCTTTGACACGGCCTGCAACACCGCCGTCGACTGCATCGACCGCCTGAGGGACACCATGCAGTCCCACGAGCGCTGCTCCGTGGTGGAGGTCATGGGACGCAACGCCGGCTTCCTGGCGCTGTACGTGGGCATCGCCATCGGCGCCACCGCCGTGCTGGTGCCGGAGCGGGAGCTGAACTTCGAGCGGGACGTGGTGGAGCGCATCCGCAACGCGCGCCTGGCGGGCAGCACCCACTTCATGGTCGTGGTGGCCGAGGGCGTGGGCAGCGCCGTGGACATCGGCAAGCGCATCCACGAGGCCATCGGCATCGAGCCCCGCGTGACGGTGCTGGGCCACATCCAGAGGGGCGGATCGCCCAACGCCCGCGACCGCGAGACCGCGACCCGCATGGGCTACTTCGCCGTCAAGGCCCTGGCCGAGGGCCGGAGCAACCTGATCATCGGCACCCGGGGCGGCGACATGGTGGAGACGCCCATCGAGGAGGCGCTGCAGATGCAGAAGCACCTCCAGATGGACCGCTACGAGGTGCTGGAGACCATGAGCGTGTCCGCCGCCGGCATGGCGACGCCGCTGCGGTAATCGGCGGGCATCTGGGCCTTTGCGAGGCCCGATCGGTTGAAAACGGATCCTTCGCTGCATTCAGGGTGACAGGAATTGCGATTCGTCGTCATCCTGAGCGCGAGCGAAGGATCTATTTGGTTCTTCACGGAAATGTGAAGAGCCTTTCTTTTATGCCCAGGTCGGGGTATGAATGGATGATTTAATGCATATATATACAATTATTAACTTGCAATTACCGGGATTTAGGGGTATAATGCATGCATATTTATTAGTAATCGCCCTGAATCCATGGGTTTGGATCTCGGGAATACACGGCATGGGGAATGGTTGAGCATGACGAAGGTATTCATCGACGGCAGCGCCGGGACCACCGGCCTGCGCATCTATCAGCGCCTGGCCGAGCGGCGGGATGTGGAGCTGATCCGCCTCGGCGAGGAGGTCCGCAAGGACATCGGCGCGCGGAGGGAGGCGCTGAACAGCGCGGACATCGCCTTCCTGTGCCTGCCGGACGCGGCGGCGGTGGAGGCGGTGTCGCTGATCGAAAACGACCATACGGCCGTCATCGACACCTCCACGGCCCACAGGACCGAGCCGGGCTGGGTCTACGGCATGGCGGAGCTGGCCGGGCAGCGGGAGCGCATCCGAGCCTCGAAGCGGGTGGCCAACCCGGGCTGCCACGCCAGCGGCTTCATCGCCCTGGTGGCGCCGCTGGTGAAGGCGGGCGTGCTTTCCCCGGCGGCGAAGCTGAGCTGCTTCTCGCTGACGGGCTACTCCGGCGGCGGCAAGAAGATGATCGCCGAGTACGAGGGGCCGGGGCGGGACCCGCTGTTGGACGCGCCGAGGCAGTACGGCCTTGGCCAGACCCACAAGCACCTGAAGGAGATGGCCTGCCTCTGCGGGCTGGAGAGCCCGCCGGTGTTCAGCCCCATCGTGGCGGACTACTACAGCGGCATGGAGGTCTGCGTGCCGGTGCATGAGGAACTGCTCGCGGGCGGCGCGGAGGCGGCGCGGCAGATCTACCGCGAGGTCTACCGCGGGCCCGTGGTGCGATTTGTCGAGGCCGCCGGGGAGTCGGGCTTCCTGTCCGCCTCGGCGCTGTCGGGCCGGGACGACATGGAGATCTCCCTGTGCGGAAGCGAGGGCCGGCTGGTGCTGACCGCCCGGTTCGACAACCTGGGCAAGGGCGCCTCCGGCGCGGCCATACAAAACATGAATCTGCTGATGGGCGTCGATGAGACGGCCGGATTGATCCTTTGAGAGGAGCGCTGAGCCATGATCGAGAGAATTAAAGGCGGCGTCTGTGCCGCGAAGGGCTTTACTGCCAGCGGCGTGCACTGCGGCATCCGGAAGAACCGGGACAAGCGCGACCTGTCGCTGATTTACAGCGCGTGTCCGGCCACGGCGGCGGCGGTGTACACCACGAACCTGGTCAAGGGCGCGCCGCTGGCCGTCACCAAGGCGCACCTGGCCGACGGCACGGCGCGGGCTGTCATCTGCAACAGCGGCAACGCCAACACCTGCAATGCCAACGGCGTCGAGATCGCCGAGCAGACCTGCGAGCTGCTGGCGAAGGAGCTGGGCATCGACGCGAAGGATGTGGTTGTGGCCTCCACGGGCGTCATCGGCCAGCCGTTGGACATCGCCCCCTTCGCGGCGGGTATCCCGGAGCTGGTGTCGGAACTCTCCCCGGAGGGCAGCGCCATGGCGGCGGAGGGCATCATGACCACCGACACCGAGATGAAGGAGGTGGCCGTCGCCTTCCAGGCCGGCGGCAAGACCTGCCGGCTGGGCGGCATCGCCAAGGGCAGCGGCATGATCCACCCGAACATGGCCACCATGCTGGTGTTCCTGACCACCGACGCGGCCATCTCGCCGAAGATGCTGCAGAAGGCGCTGAGCACCGATGTGACGGGCACCTTCAACATGCTGAGCATCGACGGGGACACCTCCACCAACGACATGGTGACCGTACTGGCCAACGGCCTGGCCGGAAACGCCGTGATCGACGCCGAGGGGGAGGACTTCGCGGCCTTCATGGAGGCGCTGAATACCGTGACGGTGGCGCTGTGCCGGATGATCGCCGGGGATGGCGAGGGCGCGACCAAGCTGCTGGAGTGCACCGCCAGCGGCGCGAAGGACCTGGAGACCGCCCGGACCGTCGCCAAGAGCGTGATCTGCTCGAGCCTGTTGAAGGCCGCGATGTTCGGCGCGGACGCCAACTGGGGCCGGGTGCTGTGCGCCATCGGCTACAGCGGCGCGGACGTGGACGTGAACCGGGTGGACGTGTCCTTCCGGTCCGCGGCGGGCACCGTGGAGGTCTGCCGCAACGGCGCGGGCGTGCCCTTCTCGGAAGAGGTCGCCAAGCGCGTCCTGCTGGAGAAGGAGATCGAGATACTGGTCGGCCTGGGGGTCGGCGCTTATGGCGCGTCGGCCTGGGGCTGCGACCTGACCTATGACTACGTGAAGATCAACGGGGACTACAGGACCTGACGGAGGACGACGTGGAGAAGTTTTTTTCAAACGCGGAGCGGGCCGAGGTGCTCACCCAGGCCCTGCCCTACATCCGGCAATACAATGGAAAGATCGTCGTGATCAAGTACGGCGGCAACGCCATGGTGAACGAGCAGCTGAAGCAGCAGGTCATGGAGGACATCGTGCTGCTGTGGCTGATCGGCGTGAAGGTGGTGCTGGTGCACGGCGGCGGGCCGGAGATCAGCGAGATCATGGGCAAGCTGGGCAAGAAGGCCGAGTTCGTGGACGGCCTGCGGGTCACCGACCGGGAGACCGTGGACATCGTGCAGATGGTGCTGGCCGGAAAGATCAACAAGACGCTGGTCAACCTGCTGGAGATGAAGGGCGGAAGGGCCATGGGCATCTCCGGCATGGACGGCAGGCTGATCGAGGCCGAGATCAAGGACGAGCGGCTGGGCTACGTGGGGGAGATCACCCGCGTGAACATCCGCCCGGTGACGGACCTTCTGGAGAAGGGCTACATCCCGGTCATCTCCACCCTGGGCTGCGACCGGCACGGCAACGCCTACAACATCAACGGCGACACCGCCGCGGCCTGCGTGGCGGGGGCGCTGCACGCGTCCAGGCTGATCATGCTCTCCGACATCCCGGGCATCCTGGCGGACAAGGACGATCCCGCATCGCTGATCCCCGAGCTGACCGTGGAGGAGGCCGGAAAGCTGCGGGAGCAGGGCGTCATCTCCGGCGGCATGATCCCGAAGGTGGAGTGCTGCGTGGAGGCGCTGAACCGGGGCGTGCACAATGTGATCATCATGGACGGCCGCGTGCCCCACTCGATCCTGATGGAGATCCTCACCGACGAGGGCGCGGGCACGATGGTAAAGAGTTGAGGCAACAGGCAACAGGGAATAGGCAGAGTGTTTCAGGGGGGCGCGAAGGCGCTCCCCTTGCGTTTATGTGGAGCAGGCACAAACTGGATGATACATAAATTCGGACAATCGGTCGGTTTTGTCCATTTTCAATGTGTCGATAATGGGATAAAATGATCCCGATGGCGCGGAGATCGACGGCAATGTGGATATTTGTGGTATTTCATGCAAAGAATTAATACGTTATCTCTTGATTGTGCCGTGAAAATGCGATAAAGTATAATTCAGGGTTTTATGTGGATGCGCCGTTTTTGGGCGCTTATACTAAAACCTGATTAAATGTGACTGTTTTAGTCAGGGATTGGTATTAGAGACCTGCCCGCGGCTGCGCGGGCGGAAGGGGAAGCGAATGAGAAAGCCTGACAGGGCGGTGCTCACGCAGACCGCGCACGTGGCGCTGGGCGTGGTGGCCATGGTGGCCGTGATGCTTTTGGTGTACGCGGTGCTGGGCCGGTTCAGCCTGAGCGTGCTGGGCGGCGGCCTCTACGCGGGGGCGCTGGGCGTGGCGAACTTCTTTATCATGGGCCTGATGGTCCAGGGCATCACCGATCGCGTGGCGGAGCGGCAGCGCACCGAGGAGGAGATCGCGGAGCTGAGCCTGCAGATGAAGAACCGGATGAAGCTGTCCTACAATCTGCGGATGATCTCCCTGTTCGCGCTGCTGGTGCTGGGCATCGCGGTGTTCCGCTTCGACGCCCTGGCCACGATACTCGCGGCGCTGTTTCCCAGCGTCGTCATACGGATACTGCAAATTCTGGAGGCGCGGAAGGGCGCGCCGACCGAAGGAAGTGAAGAGCCTTGAACGGTGAGTTTACCGTAACCGGCGCAAAGATACTTTTCAGGATTCCCATATTTGGCGGCATCGCCATTTCCGAGACGATCGTGAACACCTGGATCATCATGGCGCTGATCGTCGGCCTCTGCCTGTTTTTGACCCACGGCATGCAGGTGCATGCCCGCACGAAGCGGCAGATCATCGCGGAGTTCATCGTCAACAAGATCAACGGCATGGTGGGGGAGAACATGGGCCCTCACTTCCTGCAGGTGGGCTACGCGCCGCTGATCGCCTCCATCATGGCGCTCTCCGCGCTGTGCTCCCTCTCCGGCATGGTGGGCGTGTTCTCCCCGACGTCGGACCTGTCCACGCTGCTGGGCTGGTCGCTGCTGGTGTTCGTGCTGATCACCTACAACAAGTTCCGCGCGGGCGGCCCGCTGGGCTACATCAAGGGCTACTTCCAGCCCATCCCCGTGCTGCTGCCCTTCAACATCATCAGCGAATTCGCCACGCCCCTGTCCATGGCGTTCCGTCACTTCGGCAACATCGCCTCCGGCACGGTCATCATGGGCCTGCTGCGCTGGGCGCTGGCGAACCTCTCCCACGCGATCTTCTCCCTGCTGCCGGGGGCGCTGGGAAGGATCTTTGGCAACATTCCGCTGCTGCAGGTGGGCATCCCGGCGGTGTTCTCCATCTATTTCGACGTCTTTTCCAGCTGTCTCCAGGCGTTCATCTTCTGCATGCTGACGATGATGTACATCGGCTCGGCTGCGGAGGAATGACATAAATCACGAAGAATAATGATCTTGGGAGGTTATTTCAATGAATGAACAACTGTGGACCAAAGCAATCGTCATGGGTTCTTCCGCCATCGGCGCCGGCCTGGCCATGATCGCCGGTATCGGCCCCGGTATCGGCGAAGGTTACGCCGTCGGCAAGGCCTGCGAGGCCATCGGCCGTCAGCCGGAGTGCAAGGGCACCGTTCAGTCCACCATGCTGCTGGGCTGCGCCGTCGCCGAGACCACCGGTATCTACGGCTTCATCGTGGCCCTGCTGCTGATGTTTGCCAATCCCTTCATCGGCAAGCTGAACTGAGCTTTCCGCGATCGGATACAACCACGATTTCAGGAGGCTGAAAAGTGAACGAGGTTCAAGAGTTTATCTCGATAGATGCCTGGACGATCATCTTTCAGATCTGCAACCTGCTGATACTGTTTGCCCTGGTCAAGAAGTTCCTGTTCAAGCGCGTCATGGCGATGCTGGACGCCCGCCAGAAGGAGATCGACGGCATCTATGACGAGGCCGGCAAGGCCCGGGACGACGCGGCGCAGCTCAAGGAGGAGTATACCGCCCGCATGAGCAACGCCCGCGACGAGGCGGACCGCCTGGTGCGCAACGCCGTGGATACCGCGCAGCGCCGGGGCGACGCCATCGTGCACGAGGCCCAGCAGGAGGCCGCGCACATGAAGCAGCGCGCCGAGTCCGAGATCGAGCAGGAGAAGCGCAAGGCCTACTCCGAGCTGATGGGCGAGATCTCCGGCATGGCCGTGGACATCGCCGGCCGAATGGTGGAGCGGGAGATCAACCCGGACGACCACCGCGAGCTGGTGGAAGAATTCATTCGAAACGCAGGTGAAGCGTCGTGACGGGCCTGGCTAAGGAATACGGCGAGGCCCTGTACGAGCTTGCCCGGGATGAGGAGCTTCGCCCGCAGCTGGACGAGGAGCTTTCGCAGCTGCGCGGGATATTCAGGGAGCAGCCGGATTTCGTGCGGCTCCTGTGCTCGCGCGCCATCGAACGGGACGCGCGGCTCAAGGTCGTGCAGGACACCTTCGGCGGCCGAGCACACCCCTACGTGCTGAACTTCATGAAGCTGCTGGTCCGGAAGGAACACTTCGACGCCTTCGAGATGTGCTGCCAGTGGTTCCACCAGCGCTATAACGACGATTATGGCATCGTGGAGGCCCGCGCGGTCAGCGCGGCGGCGCTCTCTGAGGCGGAGCAGGCGGCGTTGAAGGCGCGCCTGGAGGAGATCTCCGGCAGAAAGGTCGACCTGATCGTCGCCGTGGATCCGTCGCTGATCGGCGGTGTGCGCGTCGAGATGGACGGCAAGCGGTATGACAACACCATTCAGAACAGGCTTGGACGGCTGCGGCAGAGCCTGGTCCAGAGACTGTAGGAAAAGAGGGCGGACAGATGCAGCTGAGACCTGAAGAAATATCCAAGATCATCAAGGATCAGATCAAGCATTACGATAACCAAATCGTACAGACCGACGTCGGTACGGTTTTGCTGGTCGGCGACGGCATTGCCCGGGTCTCCGGCCTGGAGAACTGCATGGCCAACGAGCTGGTGCGCTTCTCCACCGGCGCATACGGCATGGCGCTGAACCTGGAGGAGAACTCCGTGGCCGTGGTCATGCTGGGCGACGACGCCGGCATCAAGGAGGGCGACACGGTGGAGCGCACCCGCGAGGTCGTCTCCGTGCCCGTGGGCGAGGCCCTGATCGGCCGCGTGGTGGACGCGCTGGGCAAGCCCATCGACGGCAAGGGCCCGATCAATACCACCGAGCAGCGCCGCATCGAGAGCCCGGCGCCCGGCATCATCGAGCGCAAGAGCGTCTCCGTGCCGCTGCAGACGGGCATCAAGGCCATCGACAGCATGATCCCCATCGGCCGCGGCCAGCGCGAGCTGATCATCGGCGACCGACAGACGGGCAAGACCACCATTGCCACCGATACCATCATCAACCAGAAGGGCAAGGACTGCCTCTGCATCTACGTCGCCATCGGCCAGAAGCGCTCGACGGTGGCGCAGGTAGTGGAGGCCCTGACCGCCGGCGGCGCGATGGATTACACCATCGTGGTCTCCGCCACGGCCAGCGAGCAGGCCCCCCTGCAGTACATCGCGCCCTATTCCGGCTGCGCCATGGGCGAGTATTTCATGGCCCAAGGCAAGGACGTGCTGATCGTCTACGACGACCTGTCCAAGCACGCCGTGGCCTATCGCGCCCTGTCGCTGCTGATCCGCCGCCCGCCGGGACGCGAGGCCTATCCGGGCGACGTGTTCTACCTGCACAGCAGGCTGCTGGAGCGCGCGGCGCGGGTCGCGCCGGAGTACGGCGGGGGTTCCCTGACGGCGCTGCCGATCATCGAGACCCAGGCAGGCGACGTGTCCGCCTACATTCCCACCAACGTCATCTCCATCACCGACGGCCAGATCTTCCTGGAGACCGAGCTGTTCCATGCGGGCATCATGCCCGCCGTCAACCCCGGCATCTCCGTCAGCCGCGTGGGCGGCAACGCCCAGATCAAGGCCATGAAGAAGGTCTCCGGCACGCTGAAGCTGCTGTACAGCCAGTACCGCGAGCTGCAGAGCTTCGCGCAGTTCGGCTCCGATCTGGACGCCGACACCAAGGCCCGCCTGGGCCAGGGCGAGCGCATCGTGGCCGTGCTGAAGCAGAACCACAACGCGCCCGTCAGCGTGGAGCACCAGGTGTGCATCCTGTACGCCGTGGTCCACGACTACCTGAAGGACGTGGACGTGGAGCTGATCAACGAGTACGAGACCAGCCTGTACGAGCGCCTGGACGCCCAGCACGAGGCGCTGCTCGCGACCATTCGCGACACGGGCGACCTGAGCAAGGAGTCCGAGGCGCAGCTCAAGGCCGCGATCCAGTCCTTCACCGAGGACTTCCTGAAGCTGCACGCGGATAAGGAGTGATACCATGGCCGGAGCATCGATGAAGGATATCAAGCTGCGGATCCGAAGTGTGGAGAGCACGATGCAGATCACGAAGGCGATGCAGCTGGTGGCCTCATCCAAGCTGAGGAACGCCCGCGCCCGCATGGAGGCCAGCCGGCCCTACATGAAGGTGGCACGCCGGGCGGTCTGGGATATCGCCGCCCACAACACCGGCGCCCAGAGCCACTACGTCATTTCCCGGGAGATCAAGCACCGGTGCTACATCGTCATCGCGGGTGACCGCGGCCTGGCGGGCAGCTACAACGCCAACATGTTCAAGCGCATCGAGTGGGACAGCAAGGACGCCGACTGCTGCGTGATCCCCATCGGCCGCAAGGCCAAGGAGTATTACACCCGCCGCGGGGTGCCCATCATCACCGAGATCGAGAAGGTGGAGGGGCTGGACCTTTCGACCTGCGAGGCGCTCGCCCAGAGGATGCTGGACAGCTACGATTCCGGCGAATACGACGAGGTCGTGCTGGCCTACACCTCCTTCGTGTCGGTGCTGACCCAGAAGACCAAGCTGAAGCCGCTGCTGCCGCTGGACACCCGGGACGCGCCGGAGCACACCAGCAAGCAGATGCTCTGTGAGCCGGACGCGGACACGCTGCTCAAGGGGTTCCTGCCCCAGTACCTGGGCGGCCTGATCTACGCGGCGGCGTGCGACGCCTTCGCCAGCGAGCAGGCCGCGCGGCGCGTGGCCATGGATTCCGCCACAAAGAACGCCGGAGAGATGATCGAGGATTTGAGCCTGCGCTACAACCGCGCGCGCCAGAGCTCCATCACCCAGGAGCTGACGGAGATCGTCGCGGGCGCGGAGCACTAAAGGGATTTGGACGGGGGAATGCTTCCCCCGCCAATACCACCCCCTCTCAGATTTGACTTGGTTTTCTGAAAAAACCCGGCCGTCAAATCTACAGGGAAAGGATTCACTCTACGGAAAATGGGATTTTCCTGCGATTGAATCCCTGCGGAGTCGGCGTACACGCCGCCGCCTCCGATTTGAACAGGAACGGCAGACAAGCCCCCACAACGATGCCGTAGGGACGCCATAATCGGCGTTCGCGCATCGTACAAACCCAATCGTAGGAACGCCATGATTGGCGTCCGCGGGAAGACCAAACCGTATCCCCAAACGATATAGGAGATAGAACAATGGCAAAGAACATCGGTACTGTCGTACAGGTCATCGGCCCGGTGCTGGACATCCGCTTCGCGGATGGCGAGCTGCCGAACCTGCTGTCGGCCATCGAAATTGAAAACGGCGATCGCAAGGTGACCGCCGAGGTCGCCCAGCATATCGGCGACAACGTGGTGCGCTGCATCGCCATGAGCAGCACCGACGGCCTGCGCCGCGGCATTCCCGCCGTGGACACCGGCGCGCCGATCTCCGTGCCCGTGGGCGACTGCTGCCTGGGCCGCGTGTTCAACCTGCTGGGCGAGCCCGTGGACAACAAGCCCGCGCCGGAAGCCCAGGAGCGCTGGCCCATCCACCGCGCCGCGCCCGCCTACGATGAGCAGGAGGGCACCACGGAGATCCTGGAGACGGGCATCAAGGTCGTCGACCTGATCGCGCCCTATGCCAAGGGCGGCAAGATCGGCCTGTTCGGCGGCGCCGGCGTCGGCAAGACCGTCATCATCATGGAGCTGATCAACAACATCGCGCGCGAGCACGGCGGCCTGTCCGTATTCGCGGGCGTGGGCGAGCGTACCCGCGAGGGCAACGACCTGTACAACGAGATGCAGGAGAGCGGCGTCATCAACAAGACGGCGCTGGTCTACGGCCAGATGAACGAGCCGCCGGGAGCCCGCATGCGCGTGGCGCTGTCGGGCCTGACGATGGCGGAATACTTCCGCGACCGCGAGAACCAGGACGTGCTGCTGTTCATCGACAACATCTTCAGGTTCACCCAGGCGGGCTCCGAGGTTTCGGCCCTGCTGGGTCGCATGCCCAGCGCCGTGGGCTACCAGCCCACCCTGGCCACCGAGATGGGCGCTCTGCAGGAGCGCATCACCTCCACCAAGAAGGGCTCCATCACCTCCGTGCAAGCGGTCTACGTGCCCGCCGACGACCTGACGGACCCGGCCCCGGCCACCACCTTCGCCCACCTGGACGCGACCACGGTTCTGAGCCGTTCCATCGCCTCCTTGGGCATCTACCCCGCCGTGGACCCGCTGGACTCCACCAGCCGCATCCTGACGCCGGAGATCGTGGGCAAGGAGCACTACGACGTGGCCCGCAAGGTGCAGAGCATCCTCCAGCGCTACAAGGAGCTGCAGGACATCATCGCCATCATGGGCATGGATGAGCTTTCCGACGAGGACAAGCTGATCGTGTCCCGCGCCCGCAAGGTGCAGCGCTTCCTGAGCCAGCCCTTCTCCGTCGCCGAGCAGTTCACCGGCATGGAGGGGCGCTATGTGCCCCTGAAGGAGACCATCCGCGGCTTCCGGGAGATCATCGACGGCTTGCACGACGACCTGCCTGAGAGCGCGTTCCTGTTCGTCGGCACCATCGACGAGGCCGTTGAAAAAGCCAAAAAAGGAGAATAACCCATGGCTCTGATCCACCTGACGATCGTCACCCCCGATTGCCGCCACTATGACGCGGACGCCCAGCGCATCGTCGTGCGCACCACCGGCGGCGATGTGGCCATACTTCCCAAGCACATCGACTATGCCGCTGCCCTCGGCTCGGGCGAAGCCCGCGTGACCGAGGAGGACGGCACGGTCCGACATGCCCACATCGAAGGTGGGGTGCTGCATGTGGCCAGCGACCAGGTGCAGGTGATCACCAGCAATTTCCGCTGGACGGACGAGCAATAAGGCAATCATGGACGGCCCGGCTGCGTTTGCAGCCGGGCCGTTTTTTGTGATGGAGTTACACGCCTTTGATTCAACAAGAATGATTGTCGGCGTGTTTCTTCGGAACCGGCCGACAATCCATGTACAATTCCAACAAGATTCTTCGCTTGCGCTCAGAATGACACGGCTCTGTGCGCGATGCTGTCATCCTGAACGCGGTGAAGGATCTGTACATGTGCCCGTTAACTGCATACCGGTAATCCCGCGGCTTTCCGTGAGGAACCGTATTATACGGAATTCCAGAAAGGAAGATTCTTCGCTTGCGCTCGGAACGACATGCCGTGTTTATCCGATGCCGTTTGTATACGGCGTGCGTAAGCGTTGCGAAGAGCAGGATCTGCCGTATCGTTGCTTGCGCAGGCTTTGATACCGTGGTATCGACGATTGTTCAGTGAACATCTACGGCACGCTGAACAGCGTCTCCCCGGTGGCGGGATCGAGGAACAGGATGTGCTCTGATTCGTCAGTGCCGAAGTCGACCAGTAGATACAGCTTCTTTCCGAGGCTGTCGAGGGGAACGAGGCTGAGCTCCAGCGGCTCCCGCAGTGCCCGCAGCCGCTGCGCGTTGTGGTTGGGATTGATGCTGTCAGGCAGGAAGCTGCTGCAATAGTAGACGCGATGCTCCGTCGCGTACAGCGGCAGCTCGTCGACGGTGAAACTCTCCCGGAAATGATCAGGGTCGCCCGTGGGGAACACCCCGAGCAGGTCGGCGGCGTTCCCGGTCAAGACCAATTCCCTGCCTTCCCGGCGAACGCCCAGCGCATGGCCGGAGACCGTCACGAAGGCGTTGCCGTTGTTGAACAGGTAGCTCTGCCGGTCCGGCTGGTATTCCCCGGCGCTGCGGAAAAAGTATAGGTGATCGCTGACGTTCAACCGCGTCTCGTCTCCGTTGGAGGTCTCAAATATACGCAGCGGCTCGCCGTCAGCAAGGAGGGACACGCCGAGGAATCGCGCCACCGGGCGGTTTTTGACATCGAGCGTCACCGGGGTGGAGGTGAGGATTCGGAAGGGCGTGTACGCGTGAAATACGCCTGTGGTATCGCCATCGTTCTCCTTGACGCAGAGGATCGCTTCGGCAAAGTCGGCGTCCTCGAAGTCCTGCGCCGTCATGGGAACGGGCAGGATGAGGGGATTGACGGGCCCATCGGGCATTTCAACGTTGCCGCTCAATGCGCTGAGGCGAACCTGATAGTCGACCGGGGCGATTTCAAGGTCGTCCGCGGCAACAAACGTGCCTCCCGGCGCGCCAAAGGCGGTGCCCCCCGGAAAGCGGAGGGTGAACGGCGCCTGGGGCTGGTCGCTGACGAGCAGCGAGAGGGAAAGCGCGCTCAGCGACTGCTTCTCAAAGCCGCCGTCCGTCGTGATGGGCAGCCAGTTGTAGCACACAGTATGCGGGGGAATGTGGCTGCCGAGGCGCCTGTACTCGGGCGACGAGAAGGCATCGGATCCGTTGAAGGCATATTTGTATTCGTCCACCATCAGCGGCGCGTCGGTATCGTTGCGCAGGCACAGGCCGAGGGCGAGGCCGTTGTCGGCGACAAAGGCGGATTCCAGCGCGGCGGAGAAGCCGCCGTTCACCAGCGGAAGCTGGGCGAGGACATTTTCCGCGGCGGGCTGGACGGGGATGGGCTCATCCAGGAGCAGCGTCACGCGATCGTCGGGGTTGTAGACGCTGAAATCGAGCAGCAGGTCCACCTGTGTGATCTCGGTGACGCCGCACCGCGCAAGCATGTCGTTCATGTGCGCGTACATGGGAGCCACCGTGTAATATTCCGTGTTCTCGACTTCCAGGTCCCAGGCGGGCAGCTCCACGCCGTTTTGCAGGTTCAGCCGCGCAAAGCCGCTGTGGTGCGGCGCGACGGACGCGGAGTTTGAATGCCTCTCGAAGAATACGCCGTCGACGACGGCCTTCACGTGGCAGTCCAGGGCCTCTTCGTTGTCGTTTTCGATGTACAGCAGGGCGTCGAGGGACTCCGCGTCGTGGGCCAGGGAGAGCAGCTGCCAGTTCACGCCGTTCCGTTCCGTCTGTGCGATGGGCTGAAGAGCCTTGGCGAAGGTTGAAACGTCGCAGTCCCCGAGGGCGAAGCGCAGGGAAATCGGCGTTCGATTCGTGGACTCCCCGCTGGGATTCCAGGTGATGGCGATGTCAATGGTCTCCAGAGCCTGCATGCCGATGAGGTCCGTGCCGTCCAGCTCCACGGTCGCCAGGATGCTCCCACCGGGGGCGATGTCATAGCTCTTTCCGAAACTGAACGACGACAGCGGTTCGCGTTCGCCGTTGAGCAAAAGCGGCGGATCATCCCAGGATTGGTAGTAGTCTACCGTTCCGTCCGTGTGGTTTTCGACGTTCAGCTCCAGGCGCAGGACGGGCTCCTTCAGGGCGAGGTCCAGCATCGCGGACAGACGCGCCGCGTGGTCGTCGATCTCCAGCACCTCGGGGCTCACCGGGATGGTAACTTGGTTCGGCGGATCGAAGCGCAAAGGAATGCTGGAGAAGGTCCTCTGGTGAACGTCCGTGAGCTGGAAGCAGGCGTATAGCGGACCGGAACGGAGGCGCTCGTCCATGAAGCGGAGGCTCCAGGCGCGGGGCAGGTAAAAGCCGTCCGTGTGATAGCCGAGGAAGCCGTCCCAGTCGTTGAAGCCAGGAAGGACGCCCTCGAAGGGCGGGGGAACGGCGATCCTGTCGTGGAAGTGCACGGCGCCGTAGCCCTCCTCGGAGAAGGGGATGCGGTTGGTGTAGCTCTGGCTGGCAGCGTCGTAGACGTAGGTGTGCGCGATGGTCACCGCGTCGCTTCCGGGGTCCGCCGCGCAGTCGTACAGCACGCTGACGGAACCACGGCCCGGATACAGCCCGGTATAGCCGTCGTAGTGGGTCAGGATCGAATAGTATTCGCCGCGCTCCCGGCGGAAGGAGACCGGACCCAGCAGCGGCGCGCCGTCCTCGTCCACGACGTATACGGAGCGCCAGTCATAGCCCGCGGTCAATAGCCCGTCGGGAGAGATCTCC
The DNA here is from genome assembly GCA_030530315.1 of Clostridia bacterium. Lineage (GTDB taxonomy): Bacteria > Bacillota > Clostridia > Christensenellales > Aristaeellaceae > UBA2862. Next base: position 43,848 of record JAUMVG010000009.1, read on the forward strand.
GCATCTGCGACGGAGATGGGCGCCAGCGCGACGGGCGCGTTTCCATCGTACCCGAAATTGGGCTGGAGGATGTACAGCTGGGCGGAGGCGAGGGACGCGCGCTGCTCCCCGGTCAGCTGGAGCGAGAACCGCTGGACGCCCTCCGCGTCGCAGCCCTCCGAGGCGGCCGCCAGGTTGGACCAGTCCGCCTGCTCGCCGCCGGTCAGCAGCGTTCCAAAGCGGTTCAGGTAGTTTGTGTAGCTTCTGCTGAAGCCGAGGCCTCTGTAGTCGTCCTTCCACTGGGACTCAAACATGTCGATGTTGCCGTAGGGATAGTAGACCGAAAGCCCGCAGGCGTTGCCCTCGCTGGAGCGGCAGTAGAACACGGCGTTCTCCAGGGACTCGGACAGCTCCGCGTCGCCGCCGTAGTTGCGCACCAGGTCGCCCAGGTCCACCAGGTCATAGCCGCTGGAATCCACCGCCCTGCCGAAGCTGGTGGTCTCCATGCGGCGAAGGGAATAATCGGAAAAACTCTCGTCGTTCAGCTTCGAGCCCACGCGGTCGAAAAAGCGGCCGAGGGCATAGGTGACGTGAAAAACCTTGTCGAGGTCAATACAGGAGAGGGTCAGCGCCTCGCCGGTGCCTTCGAGGGCGTCGAAGAAGGCGTCGATGACGCGCCTGCCGGTGGCGGCGCCGTCAGGGTCCGCCTCGATGCCCTTCAGGAAGGCGTAGTTCCAGCCCGGGGCAGGTTCGGTCTCCTGGCTGGCAATCATGACCTTGGCGAAGGGAGAGAGGGCCTCGGCCACCTCCACGCTGCCCATCAGGCAGGCGTCGAAGCCGATCCAGCTGAGCTTGCCGGGCAGCCGGGACGCGGCGAGGGCGTCGGTCAGCTCGGCGAGGGTCAGGTTGTCCATCGAGAACAGCTCGTCCCAGCAGACGCCGCCCAGCGGGCCGCCGCCGTGGTTCCAGAGGATCAGGGCGTAGTCCTTGGCGGGGAACTGGTCCGCGCCGAGGTCCAGCAGCCGCTTCAGCGTTCCGGTGTCACCCATGCTGGCGGCCGCGTCCCGCAGGACAGGGCGGATGCCGCGCTCGGTCAGCCTGTACACGTTCAGGGTGTCCGGGTCGAGGCCCAGGTCCCAGCGAGAGGTACCGCCGGCCATGATCAGCACGTTCACCCGGGAGAAGTCGCAGCCCGAGGCGAGCATCTCCTGGATGTCCGCGGTAGCGGATCCGTAGGCGCTCTCCAGGTTGCTGCCGCACATGTAGATCATCAGGGTCAGCTTCGCCCCGCCCGCCTCGCTGGAACCGGGAACGGCGAGGGTGAAAGTCGATAGCGCCAGCAGCGCGCAGAGGATGAACAGCGTTCTTTTCATGGATGAAGGACCTCCGGGCGTGGTCGGGGGAACAAAACATGACGGAATCGTGTTGTCTTCATTATACATGTTTTATGGGCCGGTGGCAATGAAAAAGGCGGAACCCACTCCACTAACCGCCCCAAAGCTGTTCCATTTTATTCATATCAGGCGAATGCTTTTGCCACCATGTTCAGGTATAATGAATGCCATACAGACAATGCCCAACTGTGCCCGCAGAACCGCAGGGTGAAAAATGACATTTTTCGCCCCGGTGAAACAAAAACGCGGGCGCGTGCGTCTATGTGGTGCAACCCACAAGCGGGAGGTACAAAATGAAGCGCTATACGATTCCACTGATCGCTCTGCTGGTCATGCTGGCCCTTTTTGTAGGGTCCGTCATGTCCTCGGCAGAGCCTACGGAGGATGAAGCCTGGCAGGCGGATATACTGAAGCTGATGAATCCTGCGAGCGCGCCGACCACCACCAGCGTGCGCTTTGACCGGAAGCCCGCGAGCGCCGAGGTCGGGACCCGGACCTACGCCCAGGAGCTGGTGAGCAGCAACGGCGACATGCTGTGCGTGGAATTCCATTTCGCGCTGGACGGCATTGAGCTGGGAGAGGGCCAGTGGGCCACCATCACCCAGTGGCTGAAGGCGCTGGTGCTCAGCTCCGTGCAAAACGTGCAGGCCGATTCCGAGTCGCTGGCCCACGTGGTCGCCGACGCCTACCGCGTCCGCCGCGCCGCGGCGCAGCCGGGGGAGACCGGGCTGCCCGCCTGGGCCTTCCCGCAGCTTCTGCTTCAGGAGGTCACGGCCACGGTGCCCTACTACCCCGAACTGAAGCTGGACGTCAACGGCGCGGCCACCCAGCGCCTGCAGCAGAGGCTGATCCTGCTGGGCTACCTGAACGATAAGGCGGACGGCTACTACGGCGCGAACACCCGGGCCGCGGTGATGCAGCTGGAGGAATACGTGCGCCAGCTGGAACAGGACGCGATCGACGCCCGCTTCGGGCCGGCTCCCGTGGCGGCCGAAGGCGCGGCTTCGAACGATGAAATGGACGCGGCTGGCGGCGCGGTGACGGCGCTGTCCGTCGAAGTGAGCGCGTCGGCGGAGGAGGCGGCGTCCGTCGGAACGAACGCGGAACCCGCACGGCCCTCCCCGGTGACGCCGGTGGACGGCGTCGCGGACCACCTGCTGCAGGCCTATCTGTTCAGCGACGACTTCCGGGTGTGCCGCAGGGCCCTGCAGACCGGTGACGAGGGCAGCGACGTCAGCCGCGTGCAGACCCGGCTGGTTCGGATGGGCTATACCACCGACGCCACGGACGGCATCTACGGCGGCGGCACCGCGCGGTCGGTGCGCGTGTTCCAGTACTACAACGGGCTGGACCAGACCGGCGTGGCGGACGCGGCCACCCAGGCGCTGCTGTTTTCGGACAAGGCGAAGGCCCCTGACAACGCCATGCTGGCCCTGGGCTCCTCCGGCGACGCGGTCTCCAGGCTGCAAAAGCGCCTGCGGGTGCTGGGCTTTGCTTCCATCGCGGTGGATGGCGGCTACGGCAACTCCACCAAGTCCGGCGTAGAGACCCTCCAGGCTTATATGCGGGAGATGGAGCAGGAGGCCCTGGCGGCCTCCGCGGACGCGGCGGAGGGCGGTGTGACCGTGGAGGTCAACGGCGTGGCGGACCCGCTGCTGCTGGACGCCTTCTATTCGGAGCAGTTCCCGGCCATCCCGGCTGCCATGTCCAGCGGCTCCCAGGGGCGCGACGTGGTGCGCCTCCAGCGCCGGCTGGCCTGCCTGGAGTACTACTACAGCGCCCTGGACGGCCAGTATGGCTCCGGCACGGCGGCGGCGGTCACCGCCTTCCAGCGCCGGAACGGCCTGGCGGAGACCGGCACCGCGGACACGAACACCCTCGCCGTGCTGTTTGACGAGAACGCCAAGAAGGCGCTGAAGCCCTATGTGCTGAAGGTCAGCGTCGACGACCAGCGGGTGTATGCCTACGCGCCGGACAGCAACGGCGATTACACGGAGCTGGTGCGCACGATGAAGTGCTCCACGGGCCGCAGCGGCTCGCCGACGCCGAAGGGCACCTTCCAGGACGGCACCGGCCCCGGCGCGCGGTGGCACTACTTCACCAAGTTCAGCTGCTGGGCCCAGTACGCCTACTATATCCAGGGGGACATCATGTTCCACTCGGTGCTGTACAACCAGAAGGACGGCAGGGTGACCCAGAGCTCCGTCAACCACCTGGGCAGCAGGGCCTCCCACGGCTGCGTGCGCCTGAGCGTGGAGGACGCCAAGTGGATCTGGAACAACTGCCCGACCAACACGAAGGTCATCGTCTATTGACGCCGCTTTCCCCTAAAGCGCCAAAAGAAAGACCAACTATTAAAGATCCTTCGCCCTGCCCAGCATGACCTTTGGATACCCAAATGTCGCCCTGAGCAAGAAAAGATCCTTCGCCCTGCCCGGGATGACTTGCGGATACCGCAAGGTCATCCTGAGCGAAGCGAAGGATCTTCTGTTGCACAATAAAACAATGACAAATGCCCGATGGGCCGATCATTCCTCCACCAGCGTCACCGACTTCACCATGTAGCGCAGCACGCTCTCCAGCGCCGCGTAATCCTCGTAGGAGGCGCAGAAGTGGAGCACGTAGAGCCGGCGACCCACGGCGCAGCCGATCACGAAGCCCTTCACCTCGGTGTCGCCGGAGTAGGCCAGGTAGGTGTTGGACATGGCAGGCTTGCCCATGAAGGTGTCCTCGGAGTTGGGCGTGCCTGCCTCGAAGGTGGAGGCATCGTACTGGCGGTAGACCATCCGCATGTAGGAGGTCAGCTCGTTGGTCATCGCCAGGCCCTCGGGGGAGTGCACCAGCTGCTTGGCCGTGATGGCGATGCGGGCCGGGAACTCACCGGCCTCGACCTTTTCCCGGAAGCAGACGGTGTAGACGCCGGGGACGTTCTCCCAGTGGGAGGGGTAGTTGAAGGTGAAGCCCAGGCTGGTGTCGATCAGCGCGGAGAACTGATAGGTGCTGGGATCGATCTGCGCGACGTTCGATGCGGGTGACTGGGCGGTGGGCGCGTCCTGTCCGCCCTCGTCCGCGCCGGCCAGGACGTCCTGACCGCCTTCGTCGGCGCCCGCGAGGGCGCTGCCGCCATCCTCGGCGCCGGTCGGCGTGCCGCCGTCGTCGCCGTTGATCAGCGCGTCGATGCTGAAGTAATCCTCCTCGCCCAGGTCGCCGCCGCCCTCGATGGGCTCCGGGGGCTCCAGGGTGGGCATGTCCTCCAGCGCCTGGCTCTGGTCCACCTCTCCGTGGCTGCCCTCGCCATTCTCGGGCACGGGGGTGTTTTCCGGCGAGGCGGCCTGCTGCGCGCCGGAATCCGGCTGCCCGCCGCCCCTGGAACAGGCCGTGAGGGCGCAGGCGCACAGCGCGCAGACCAGCAATAGGCATATGTGCTTCTTCAAAGCGGTATCCTCCGTGTCGGGCGCGTGCCGCGCCGCGGTGTTTTCGCTGGGATTATTTCGCCGTGTCGCCGTGCAGGGCGATCTGCTCGTTCAACAGGTCGATGTCGCCGCAGCCGTGGCTGATCATCAGGTCCCCGGGCTGCCAGTGGGCGCGGAGATAGGCCTCGGCGTCGTCAAAGGTGGGGGTCAGCACCACGTCCACGCCCCGGGCGCGGATGGGCTCCAGCAGCATCTCGGAGCGGATGTCCCCGGGGTCGACCTCCCGGGCGGCGCAGATGTCGGTGATCAGCAGGCGGTCCACGCCGTCGAAGGTGGTCACGAAGGCGTCGAACAGCGTCTTGGTGCGGGAGTAGGTGTGGGGCTGCCACACGGACCAGAGGGTCCTGTGGGGCTGCAGGGCCGCGATCTTCAGCGCGTTCTTGATCTCCGCCGGGTTGTGGCCGTAGTCGGTGTAGCACTTCACGCCGTCGGTGACGCTGGTCAGCTCGAAGCGGCGATGGGCGCCCACGAAGCTCTCCAGGGCTTCGGCGACCTTCTTCATGTCCAGCCCGCGGATGTAGGCCACGCAGATCACGGCCAGGGCGTCCAGCATGTTGGCCTCGCTGGGCACGTTCAGGTGGAACTCGCCCAGGGACATGCCGTTCAGCGCGGCGGTGAAGCTGGCGCAGCCGTGCTCGTCGTACTTCAGGTACACCGGGCGCAGCATGCACTGCTCGCCCAGGCCGTAGGTCATGGAGCTGCAGGCGGCGTTTTCGCACACGCGGCGGGCGCGGGGATCGTCACCCCAGGCAACGCACCAGCCGGTGGGGGGCACCAGCGCGGCGTAGCGGGCGAAAGCGGCCTCGATGTCGTCGATGTCCTTGTAGAAGTCCAGGTGATCCTCGTCGATGTTCAGTATGACGGCGATGTTGGGCTTGAAGTGCAGGAAGCTGGCGTTGTACTCGCAGGCCTCGCAGATGAAGTCGTGGCTGCCGCCCACCCGGGTGGAGCCGCCGATGAAGTCCAGCTCGCCGCCGATGTGGATGGTGGGGTCGGCCCCCGCCTGCATGAACGCCTGGGCGAGCATGGAGGTGGTGGTGGTCTTGCCGTGGGTGCCGCTGATGCCCACCGCGAAGGGATAGCCCTCCATCAGCTGGCCGATCAGGTCGCAGCGCTCGATCTGGGGGATGCCCAGCCGCGCGGCCTCGGCGCGCTCCGCGTTGTCCGGGGAGATGGCGGCGGAGTAGACGATGACGTCCGCGCCGTGGACATTTTCGGCGTCGTGCCCGATGTGGACGGGGATGCCGGCCTCCACCAGGTGCTCCGTCTTGTGGGATTTGGTGCGGTCGGAGCCGGTGACCTGGTAGCCGGTCTGCTTCAAAAACAGCGCGAGCCCGGACATAGAGCTGCCTCCGATGCCGATGAAGTGCGCGCGCCGGTGCTGGTAGTCGAATATATTAGCGGCCATGATGAGCCCTCCCGTAGACATGACGGCGCGGCGGGGCGCCGTTTGTTCTCCATGGAATTGGTCGTGATCGGGAAAACGAAACGCTTTCCGGGCCGGCGCTTCCGGAGGGACGCGCCGACAATTCTTATTATAATTCAAAAAGCGGCGTCCTGCAAGCGCAACATCGGGGCCATCGGGAAATGAAGGTTAAATGTTCGGGCACTCTGACCGATTTTGCACAAACCTGCCCAAATTCTAACAATGCCGAATTATAATGGAGAAAATACCAAAATAATTCGGAATTGGAGCCTGAAAGCATGGACAAGATCAAGCGCAACGAGCGCCTCGGGGCGATGACGAGGATACTGATGGACACGCCCAACCGCATCCACACCCTCAGCGAGTTCTGCGAGCTGTTCGGAGCCGCAAAGTCTACGATCAGCGAGGACATCGACCTGGTGAGCGCCTCCTTCGAGCGGTTTGACCTTGGCCGGATCGAGACCGTCGCCGGGGCCGCGGGCGGCGTGCGCTATCGCGCCATCCTCAGCCCGAAGAAGGTTCGGACTATCCTGAACGATGTGTCCCGCAGGCTGTCTGAGCCGGGACGCATGCTGCCCGGCGGCTTCCTGTATACCTCGGACATCTCCGCGGAGAGCATCATCGCCCAGCAGATGGGCGAGATCCTCGCCGCCCAGTACTATGACCGTCAGCCCCACTTCGTGCTGACCATGGAGACCAAGGGCATTCCCATCGCTCTGATGACCGCGCGGATGCTGGACGTGCCGCTGGTGATCGCCCGCCGCGACAGCCGCGCCTATGAGGGCAGCGCCGTGAAGATCAACTACATCGCGGGCGGCGGCAGCGAGCGCATCGAGACCATGGCGCTGGCCCGCCGCGCGGTGCAGCCCGGCCAGCGGGCGCTGATCATCGACGACTTCATGAAGGGCGGCGGCACGCTGCAGGGCATGGTCGACCTGATGAAAGAGTTCCTGGCCGAGGTCGTGGGCGTGGGCGTGATGATCTCCACCGCCAAGCCGGAGGCGAAGCGGGTGGAGGGCGCGCGCTCGCTGCTGATCCTCGAGGGCTTCGACGCCGACACCGGCAAGGCCATCGTGCATCCCGCGCAGGAGTTTGAAGAGTGAGCGCCGACCACTGCGCGATCACAGAAATTTGACACATTTGTTATTGTGTTTTTTGTCAGGATCGTATATAATTTATCGAGGATTGAGTTTAAGTGGGAGGGTAAAATACATGAGCAAAGTCGTTGTGGTTGATCATCCCCTTGTACAGCATAAGCTGACCCTGATGCGCGATAAGGACTGCGGCAACAAGGATTTCCGCCAGCTGCTGGAAGAAATCACCATGCTGATGGGCTACGAGGTGACCCGTGACCTGCCGATGGAGGAGATCGAGATCGAGACCCCCATCTGCAAGTGCAAGTCCAAGATCATCGCCGGTAAGAAGGTGGGCATCGTGCCGATCCTGCGCGCCGGTCTGGGCATGGTCAACGGCATGCTGAACCTGGTTCCGACGGCCAAGGTGGGCCACATCGGCCTGTACCGCGACCCCGAGACCCATCTGCCCGTGGAATACTACTGCAAGCTGCCCTATGACGTGGCCGAGCGCGACCTGATCGTCGTCGACCCGATGCTGGCCACCGGCGGTTCCTCCGTCGCCGCCATCGACTTCATCAAGAAGCGCGGCTGCAAGTCCATTACCCTGATGTGCCTGGTGGGCTGCCCCGAGGGCGTGGAAGCCGTGCAGAAGGCCCATCCCGATGTGGATATCTACATCGCGGCCATCGACGAAAAGCTGAACGAGAACAAGTACATCATTCCCGGCCTCGGCGATGCGGGCGACCGCCTGTTCGGCACCAAGTAAACCCCAAAAAACAAAGCCTGCGCGCAGCGGCCCATATGCCATGCGCGCGGGCTTTTTTACAATTCATATGATTGATTGCGGCATGAGCCGCGGGGAGGATGCCATGTCCGATTACAACCGGCCGTCGGCAGAGCTGCGCGCCCGCGTGGCGCTGGAGAAGCACGGCTTTCACACCACCCACAGCCTGGGCCAGAACTTCCTGCTCAGCGAGTCCCTGCTGGGGCACCTGCTGGACGCGGCGGAGATCACTCCCGGCGACCGCGTGCTGGAGATCGGCCCCGGGGCCGGGGTGATGACCAGCCTGCTGGCGGAGCGCGCCGAGCGCGTGCTGGCGGTGGAGCTGGACCGCGGCCTGGAGCCGGTGCTCTCGGAGGTGCTGGAGGGCGTTGAGAACGTCGAGGTGGTCTACCAGGACGCCATGAAGGCCGACCTGCGCGCCATGATGGGGGAGGACCCCTACCGCGTGGTGGCTAACCTGCCGTACTACATCACCTCGGACGTGCTGGTGAAGCTGGCGACCGCGGAGCACGCCCCGGAGAGCGTCTGCATCATGGTGCAGAAGGAGGCCGCCGAGCGGGTGATGTCCGCGCCGGGGAGCAAGAGCTGGTGCGCCATGGCCGCCACGGTTCGGTTCTACGGCGAGGCACGGGTGCTGGAGGAGGTGCCGCCGGAGGCCTTCAATCCGCCGCCACACGTGATGAGCTGCTTCATGCGCATCGACCGCCATTCCCGGCCGCCGGTGGTCCCGAAGGACCGGGCGTTGTTCCTGAGGCTGATCAACGCGGCCTTCGCCATGCGGCGCAAGACGCTGGCCAACAACCTGAAGGCCGGCTTCGGGATCAGCCAGGAGGCTGCCCGGGAGATCCTGCTGGCGGCGGACGTGGACGAGCGGGTCCGGGGCGAGGCACTGGACCTGGAGGCACTGTGCCGCGTGGCGGACGCCCTGGCGGAGCGCCTGGCACTGGACAAGATAATATGAGGTTCGCGGCGGTCGCGCCCGGGCAATGAGCCCGACGGCACGACCGCCGCGCTTTGCTGGAATTGCACGTGAATAAGAAAACGGAACGCTTTCCGGGTCGGCTGGTTTTGAAGGAACACGTCAACAATCAATTGGAGTTGTACCTGATTGATAATCATTGCAAGCGACGGGATATAATAAATCACAATACCTGGAAAAGAAATTGAGTAAAATCCTCCAAAATAGGCTGATAATATTGAAATCTGTTCCCGGATATGTTATGATGAGATTAAAGAGGTGAGCGGATTGGCGATGGACGGCGGGTTGCGGGCGGAACAGTTCCTGAGGCTGTTCCGAATGCTGGAGGGGGCGCTGGAGAGGCGCTACGCCGGCAAAAAGACCGGCTCCAGCAGCGTCGTGATCGAGTATCTGCACGACGCGGACAGCGAGCCCTGGCGCGCGGAGCTCGACATGTGCCGCGAGATCCGCAACCTGCTCTCCCATAACGCGGACGGCGACGGCGAGCCGGTAGTGGAGCCCTCCGAGGCCGTGGTGGAGCTGCTGCGGCAGATCCTGGAATACGTCCAGCGGCCCCGGCTGGCCATCGACTTTGGCACGCCTCAGGAAAAGATCGTGTTTGCCCATCCCAACGATTCCGCGCTGGACGTGCTGCGGCACATGCTTCGGATGGGCTATTCCCATGTCCCCGTGCGGGACAGGTCCGGCCTGGTGGGCGTGTTCAGCGCGGGCAGCCTGATGGCCTATGTGGGCAGCACGGGCCTCGACAGGCTCAACGACAGCCTGCGCATCGGGGAACTGAAGCGGGCCATCGAGTTCGGCGAGGAGCGCAGCGAGAAGTACCTGTTCCTGCCGGAGGATGCCATGCTGCTCACCGTGCGGAACGCCTTTGAAAAGCGCCGGGAGCGCAACAGCCACCTGGCGGCGGTATTCATCACCCGGGACGGCACCCAGCAATCCGAGGTGCTGGCCATGCTGACGCCCTGGGACGTAATCAAGGACGGCTGATCGCAAAGACAGCCTGGAGGCGCCTATGGAACAAAAAACGCCCGAGATCAAGCAGGTCAAAATACAGATCCAGCCCATGAACGTGGGCATTAACTACGCGATGGAGGAGCTTCGCCGGGAGTACGCCCAGATCCAGGGCGTTTACGAAGCAGCTATTCGAGAGATCAACGCCCGCCTGCAAACCCTGGACAGCGAGTTTTCCTTCAAGCACATGCACAACCCGATCCATCACATCGAGAGCCGGGTGAAATCGCTGCCCAGCATCGTCAAGAAACTGCACGACCTGGGTTATCCCATCTCCATGTCCTGCGCCAAAAAGACGCTGCACGACATTGCCGGCGTGCGGGTGGTATGCCGCTATGTGGACGACATCTACCGCATCGCCGACCTGCTGCTCTCCCAGGACGACGTGTCGCTGATCATGGAGAAAAACTACATCAAAAACCCCAAGGCCAACGGCTACCGCAGTCTGCACATCGTGGTGGACGTGCCGGTGTATATGTCCCGGGGCAAGCTGTATATCCCGGTGGAGATCCAGATCCGCACCGTCGCCATGGACTTCTGGGCCACGCTGGAGCACGGCATTCGCTACAAGGCCTCCGACGAGGTGCCCCAGAAGATCGTGGAGGAGCTGCGGGACTGCGCCAACGTGATCACCGAGACCGACTACAAGATGCAGGAGATCTTCAAAGCCCTGCAAATGGTGGGGGATAAGGTGGACGAGTCCCCGGAGAGCATCGTAAAGGACGACGGCGTTTGAATTGGTGAGGGAATAGGGAAAAGGAAAAGCTGCTGCCGCGTTTGTTTGCAGGGTGGTGCCGAATTGCATGCCCCGTCATCCTGAGCGGAGCGAAGGATCTGTGCGTTTGGCCGCCTGGCAGCATTGATGGATACCGATCGAGGTTTTATTTCCGCTCCATCTCACAATTCTCCACGCAAAGCCCCCAAAGCAATCCCTCTCCCGTGATTGACGGGACAGTGTCTTTGCCTCGCGGCAGCACTGCCAGCGGAGGCGCACAGGCATCGTCCCGGCCCTTGGATCTGTGGGGCCGGGACGATGTTTGCCGTAAACAGGCTATCAGGAACGAAAGGAAGAACCCCTGTCCCATGATTGACGGGACAGGGGTTCAGACTATTGACAAACCCTGGAGGAGTATGGGGAGGCGTGAGGCCTCCCCATCTACAATCAATTCTGGCGGCATGTACGTCAGGATTGCATTTTTCGGGAACAAACGCTTGCGTTTGTGGAGAAAAATGAGTCCCTGCCAGTCAGAAAATTCGTGTCGTAAGGCGCGAATTAAAATGTACCCCATAGAATGGACACATGAATAAGCGAGAGGTCGAACATCTGGACAGTGAACTAGCGAGAATCCCAAACGCTGGACAATGAATCTGCGAGATGATAGACTAAAATGTGTTCATGGAGGGGGAAGTAATGAGAAAGAAGCCCTATACAAGAGAGCAGATCGAGCAACTGGAGGCAAACCCTCATACGTTTCATGTTACCCGGAATCGACTGCAGTTGACACTGGGAGCAAAGGAAAAGATTTTGAAAATGGTAGAAGACGGGTATACCGCCAGAAACATAGTGTGCGAACTTGGTTATGATCCGGAACTGCTGGGACAGTCAAGCGTGGATGGGATAGTATACAGCGTAAAACTGCAAGCGCGATCTGCGTATGGGATACATGAAGGATATAAGAAAAGACAAGGGAAACACTTGGAACCGGAAGATCTTGAAATGCTGCCGGTAAATGCCGAAACAGTAGGCAAGCTCATCAATGAGGTTGTCTATCTCAGACAGAAGGTGGAATTCTTAAAAAAACTATCGGCGCAGGAAAATACGAAGAAGCGAGGCGAGTCGCAATGAATGCGCCCAATTCCGTATTTGCCATTATCAATGATGCGCTTCGGGTTCAGGAGCCGCGCCTGACAGTCACGGAACTGTGCAGGATTGCCGGAGTATCCAGATCAGGCTACTATAATTGGCTAAAGACAGAAAAGGCCCGGCAAGAGCGAGAGTCTGCTGATCGACGGGATTTTGAGATGATCCTGGCGGCGTATAACTACCGTGGATACAAGAAGGGTGTGCGCAGCATACACATGAGGCTGCTGCATACCGGTACGACAATGAATATCAAGAAGATACGGAGGTTAATGCGAAAGTATGGGTTGAGATGTCCCATCCGAAAGGCAAATCCATACCGGCGGATGGCGAGAACGCTGAAAACCAACCATGTGGCCTCCAATCTGTTGAACCGGGAGTTCGAGGCTCATGGTGCCCGGGCTGTCCTGCTGACGGATATCACCTATATACCGTTCGGTGGTGACTTCGTCTACCTCTCCACGATTCTGGATGCTTACACCAAACAGGTGCTGGCGTACGTGCTCAGCGCCAGCCTGGAAGTGGATTTTGTGCTGGAGACGGTGAACATCCTGGTTGAGAAGCATGGCATTTCCCTGACCAGCGATACCATGATTCACAGCGACCAGGGCTGTCACTACACCAGCGTGAAGTTCATTGAAATTGTCAGGGATGCCGGGCTGCGCCAGAGCATGTCCAGACGTGGAAACTGTTGGGACAACGCTCCCCAGGAGAGCTTTTTCGGGCACATGAAAGATGAACTCGCCGACAAGATGAAGGACTGGGTGGTATTCGAGGATGTGCGGTGTGACATTGATGACTGGATGGATTATTACAATACCGAACGCTACCAGTGGCAGCTGGCAAAACTGTCTCCGAACCAGTACTATGAGTACACCATGACCGGAGTATATCCTTTGCCAGTGCCTGCTCCAACAGATGACTAAGGGGCTCTGCCCCTTAAACCCCGGGATTTATCGCTTTGTTCCGGAGAGCTCCGCAACCGGCATTCTCTGGATACGCTGAACGCATGAAAAGAGCGATGCCGTATGGCGTCGCTCTGGGAAACCGGCGGGCGCTCGGGTCGCATCCCTGCGTTGCCCTACCCTCCCGTACTCCGGTAAGCACTGTCAGTATACTACATTGGTCCACAGATTATCAATACTCGTTAATTCATTTGTCCTTGACATGGGGAGCACTTTATCTTCCTCTCTCGTTGAAAAACCGGGGTTTTTCAACGAATTGAACCCCTGTCCCATGATTGACGGGACAGGGGTTCGGTTTTACTTCGCGGCAGCGATTGCTGTTTCTCTCAGAGAAATCAGAGCTGCGGGCCAGCGGCGACCAGCGCCTTGCCGGCTTCGTTGGTGGTGTACTTCACGAAGTTCTTGATGAAGCGGCCGGCCAGGTCCTTGGCCTTGGTATCCCACTCGGCGGCGTCCGCATAGGTGTCGCGGGGATCCAGGATGCCGGTGTCAACGCCTTCCAGCTCGGTGGGCACTTCGAAGTTGAAGTAGGGGATCTTCTTGGTGGGAGCCTTGAGGATCGCGCCGCCCAGGATGGCGTCGATGATGCCGCGGGTGTCCTTGATGGAGATGCGCTTGCCGGTGCCGTTCCAGCCGGTGTTCACCAGGTAAGCCTTCGCGCCCGACATCTCCATGCGCTTGACCAGCTCCTCAGCGTACTTGGTGGGATGCAGCTCCAGGAAGGCCTGGCCGAAGCAAGCGGAGAAGGTGGGGGTGGGCTCGGTGATGCCGCGCTCGGTGCCGGCCAGCTTGGCGGTGAAGCCGGACAGGAAGTAGTACTTGGTCTGCTCGGGGGTCAGGATGGAGACCGGGGGCAGCACGCCGAAGGCGTCAGCGGACAGGAAGATCACGTTCTCGGCGGCGGGGCCGGCGGAAACGGGATGCACGTTCTTGACGATCTTCTCGATATGCTCGATCGGATAGGATACGCGGGTGTTCTCGGTGACGGACTTGTCGGCAAAGTCGATCTTGCCCTCGGCGTCCACGGTCACGTTCTCCAGCAGAGCGTTGCGCTTGATGGCGTTGTAGATGTCAGGCTCGGACTCCTTGTCCAGGTTGATGACCTTCGCGTAGCAGCCGCCCTCGAAGTTGAACACGCCGTTGTCATCCCAGCCGTGCTCGTCGTCGCCGATCAGCAGGCGCTTGGGGTCGGTGGACAGAGTGGTCTTGCCGGTGCCGGACAGGCCGAAGAAGATGGCGGTGTTCTTGCCTTCCATATCGGTGTTGGCGGAGCAGTGCATGGCGGCAATGCCCTTCAGCGGCAGGTAGTAGTTCATCATGGAGAACATGCCCTTCTTCATCTCGCCGCCGTACCAGGTGTTGATGATGACCTGCTCGCGGGAGGTGACGTTGAAGGCCACGACGGTGTCGGACCGCAGGCCCAGCTCCTTGTAGTTCTCGCACTTGGCCTTGGAGGCGGTGTAGACCACGAAGTCAGGCTCGAAGCTCTCCAGCTCCTCAGCGGTGGGCTTGATGAACATGTTCTCGACGAAGTGGGCCTGCCAGGCGACTTCCATCACGAAGCGGATGGCCATGCGGGTGTCCTTGTTGGCGCCGCAGAAGGCGTCCACGACGTACAGCTTCTTGCCGGACAGCTCGTCCTTGGCCAGCTTCTTCACGGCTTCCCAGGCTTCCTGAGTCATGGGATGGTTGTCGTTCGGATAGCCCTCGGTGGTCCACCACACGGTGTCCTTGGAGTTCTCGTCCATGACGATGTACTTGTCCTTGGGGGAGCGGCCGGTGTAGATGCCGGTCATGACGTTCACGGCGCCCAGCTCGGTCAGAGTACCCTTATCATAGCCTTCCAGGGAGGGATCCATCTCATCCTTGAACAGGGTCTCATAGGAAGGGTTGTGGATGATCTCGGTCACGCCGGTAATGCCGTATTTGGTCAGATCGATATTAGCCATAAAGCATCAAACCTCTTTCTACCTAAGATTTGGTATAAGTATAGCACAGCCATGTTAACGCGTCAATCGCTGGAGGATTGGTTGAAACGAAATTTAAAGTAGACATAGCACAGCGCTGCAGCGGGCGTTGCGCGCCGGACACACTGTAAAATTTGGGGCGGCTATTGACATCGGCGCGCGGCGCGATTATAATACCGAAATGAAATTGAAAATGAAATTCAAAATGAAGGGCTCGATATTAATATGAAGCTGAAGAAGGTTTTGATCGCGCTGGCCGTGCTGGCGGTGCTCGCCTGTGCCGGCGCGTCGGCGGAGGGCCGGCTGAACGTTGTGGCGGTGAACTTCCCCTGCTTCGACTTCGCCCGGCAGGTGCTGGGCGACCTGGGGGATGCCGCGCTGCTGGTTCATCCCGGCGTGGAAGTGCACTCCTACGAGCCCTCCCCGGCGGACATCATCGCCATCGGCGAGGCGGACCTGTTCGTCTACATCGGCGGCGAGGGGGACACCTGGGTGGACAACATCCTCGCTGGCTTCGGCGCGTCGGAGGGCCCGGCGACCCTCAGGATGATGGACGCGGTGACGCCCCTCGAGGAGGAAGAGCACAACCACGACCATGACCACGGTCACGGCGAGGCAGGCCCGGAGTACGACGAGCACATATGGACCTCCCCGAAGAACGCCGCCGCGATGGTCGACGCCCTCGCCGCCGCGCTCCAGGCGGCGGATCCGAAGAACGCCGATGCCTACGGCGAAAACGCGGCGGCCTACCGCGCGCAGATCGAGGCCGTGGACGGCGAGATCGAGGCCATCGTGGCCGGCGCCGCCCGGCGGGAGCTGGTGTTTGCCGATCGTTTTCCGTTCCTCTATTTTGTGCGGGCCTACGGGCTGGACTACCTGGCGGCGTTCCCGTCCTGCACGGCGGACACCGAGCCCACGCCCCAGACCATCATGGGCCTGATCGACCGGGTCCGGCAGGATGGCGTCCCCGCCGTCTACACCATTGAGCTGAGCTCCCAGGCCGTGGCCAGGACGGTGGCGGAGGAGACCGGCGCGGAGATCCTGACGCTCCATTCGATGCAGACGGTCACCCAGGGCGAGTTCGACGCCGGGGAGAGCTACGTCTCCCTGATGCGCAGGAATGTGGAGGCCCTTCGGGAGGGATTGAATTGATGCGCGGTGAGTACAATACGCGGCAGAAGCGGGAGCTGCTCGCCTTCCTTCGGGAGCGGAGCATGCAGCATTTTTCCGTGGACGACGTGGTGTTTGAAATGCAGGACCGGGGCGAGAAGATCGGCCGGTCCACGGTCTATCGCTACCTGGAGCTGCTGGCGGAGCAGGGCAGCGTGCGCAAGTACCAGAGCGTGCAGGGCATCACCCAGTACCAGCACGTGGAGGATGACAGCCGCTGCGACAGCCACTTCCACATGATGTGCAGCCGCTGCGGCAACCTGATGCACGTGGACTGCGACCTGATGCGGACCATGAGCGAGCACCTGGTCAAGGATCACGGTTTCCTGCTGGATCCCAGGGAGACCATACTCGTCGGCGTTTGCCAGAAGTGCCGGATGGCCGGCGGAGAGGCGGTGGAGCATGGCGCTGATTGCCATGAGGGATGTCACCATAGCGTTTGAGGGCATCGTGGCCGTGGACCACGTCAGCTTTGAGGTGGACCCCGGCGATTATCTGGTCATACTGGGCGAAAACGGCTCCGGCAAGAGCACGCTGATGCGGGCCATGCTGGGCCTGGTGAAGCCCCGGAGCGGCAGCATCGTATATGGGGACGGGCTGCTTCAGAACCAGATCGGCTATCTGCCCCAGCAGACCGCGGCCCAGCGGGACTTTCCGGCCTCCGTGGAGGAGGTGGTGCTGTCCGGCTGCGTGAACCGCATGGGGCGGCGCTTCTTTACCAACCGCGCCGACAGGGAAAAAGCAGAGCGCAACATGGCGCTGCTGGACATCACCGGCCTGAGGAAGAAGTCCTACAGGAACCTCTCCGGCGGCCAGCAGCAGCGCGCGCTCCTGGCCCGGGCGCTGTGCGCCACGGACGCCCTGCTGCTGCTGGACGAGCCGGTGACGGGCCTCGACCCCGCGGCGGCGCAGGAGTTTTACGACGTCATCCGGGAGCTGAACCACAGCCACGGCGTGGCCGTGGTGATGGTCTCCCACGACCTGGGCGGCGCGATCCGAGACGCCAGCAAGGTGCTGGTGATGGACCGGGGCATGGACTTCTTTGGCGACGTGGAGGACTATCGGGCGAATTTTGCGGAAAGGGCGGTGGTCGGCCGTGGGTGACCTGCTTGCGAAGCTCCTCGCATCGCGTCAGGACCGCGGGAACGGACGCCGCCGCGGCGGCGCCGTGGCGCTGTGGGTGATCCTGGCGCTGATCGTTTTGTGGGCGCTGACGCACCTCGGGGCCATCGGCCAGGCCTTTGCCGCCTTTGGCGGGTATCTGCAGTACCGCTTCATCCAGCGGGCGCTGGTGGTGGGGGCGCTGGTGTCGCTGTGCGCGTCCCTCCTGGGTGTGACGCTGGTGCTCAAGCGCTATTCGATGATCGGGGACGGCCTCTCCCACGTGGGCTTCGGCTCCCTGACGGTGGCCATGGCCCTGGGCTTTGTGACCGCGGACAACCTGCCGCGCTTCCTGCCGGGCGGCCTTCGGGCCGGCGTTGCCGTGCTCTGCGGGGGCATCGCCGCGAATCCGCTGCCCTTCACGCTGGTGGTGGTGGTCGTCTGCGCGTTCCTGCTGCTGCGCATCAGCGAGCGCAGCCGCATGCGGGGGGATTCCGCCATCGCGCTGATCTCCACCAGCGCCCTCGCCGTGGGCGTGATCGTGACCAGCATGACCAGCGGCATGAACGTGGACGTGTACAACTACATGTTCGGCTCCATACTGGCCATGAGCAGCTCGGACGTCTACATCTCCGTGGGCCTGTCTGTGGTGGTACTGGTGCTGTTCATGCTGTTCTACTCTCGGATCTTCGCCGTGACCTTCGACGAGGCCTTTGCCCGAGCGACGGGCGTGAAGGCCGGCACCTACAACATGCTCATCGCCCTGCTGACCGCGATGACCGTGGTGGTGGGCATGCGCATGATGGGAACCCTGCTGATCTCCAGCCTGATCATCTTCCCGGCGCTGTCCTCCATGCGGCTGTTTTCCCACTTCCGCGCGGTGACGATCTGCTCCGCCATCGTGTCCGTGGGCTGCTTCCTGCTGGGCATGATGCTCTCCTGCGTCTACTCGCTGCCCACCGGCGCCGGCATCGTGGCCGTGAACCTGGTGGTGTTCATCGCGTTCTCGGCGATAGGAGCGATAAGGCAATAGGGGATAGGGAAAAGGGAAAAGGGAATAGGGACAAGGAACAGGAATTGCTGAGGGAACAGCCGACATGGCAAGACGTGCCGGAAACCCGCGGGCAAGCGAGCAAAGCGAGTTGCGCAGGTCGCGGGGCGATACGAGCGCCCGACCGAAGGGAGGGCTGACGGCGTAAGCGCAGCCAGGAACGCCCCACAGGGGCGGAATGGCAAGACGCGCCGAAAACCTGTGGACAAGCGAGCAAAGCGAGTTGCGCGGGCCGCGGGGCGAATATTTAACATGGTCTTCCCTTGTCAGGAAAGGGGGAGCGTGCTATAATATTTCAGGTAAGCAGAAGCGCCGACTTCTCACCTTGCGGCTAACGCTGTAATGGTTTCTGGCATACAGAGGACTCCGGCATGGGGTTTGAAAGGGCGGCGCGATGCGCTGCTCTTTTTCATGTGGCAAACAATTTAGGAGGTGTTTCGGTATTAACGATCTCATGATTAACGAGGAGATCCGCGATCGCGAGGTGCGCGTTGTGGATCAGAACGGCGAACAGCTGGGCGTCATGTCCAGCAGGGACGCTTTGGCCCTGGCAGAGGAGCGCCAGCTTGACCTTGTCAAGATCGCCCCGCAGGCCCGTCCGCCGGTTTGCAAGCTCATGGACTACGGCAAGTACCGCTTCGAACAGTCCAAGAAAGAGCGCGAATTCCGCAAAAATCAGAAGGTCATTACCGTCAAAGAGGTTCGCCTTTCCGCCACCATCGAGGACCATGACATCGACGTGAAGTTCAAGAACGCCGTCAAGTTCCTGAAGGAAGGCAACAAGGTGAAGGTGACGATCCGCTTCCGTGGTCGCCAGATCACCCACTCCGAAATTGGCCGTCAGGTCATGAATGAGTTTGCCGATAGGATCAAGGAGTATGGCACCGTGGACAAGGCTCCCCAGATCGAGGGCCGCAACATGTCCATGTTCATCTCTCCGAGAGCATCCGACTAACCACAACTGATCAACGAGAGGAGGAAAATCCCATGCCCAAACAGAAGACGCATAAGGGCGCCGCAAAGCGTTTTAATCTCACCAAGAGCGGCAAGGTCAAGCGCGCTCAGGCTTTCAAGCGTCACATCCTGACCAAGAAGCCCACCAAGCGTACCCGTAACCTGCGCAAGGCTGCCTATCTGACCACCACGGAAGGCAAGACCATGAAGAAACTGATTCCGTACAAGTAAGGAGGCGAATCAACAATGGCAAGAATCAAGCGTGCTGTCAACGCACAGAAGAAAAAGCGTAAGGTAATGAAGCTCGCCAAGGGTTACTTTGGCGCGAAGGGCAAGCAGTATCGCGCGGCCAGCGAACAGGTTCGCCGTTCTCTGCGCTACGCCTACATCGGCCGCAAGCTGAAGAAGCGCGACTTCCGCCGCCTGTGGATCGCCCGCATCAACGCGGCCGCCCGCATCAACGGCATGAGCTACTCCAAGCTGATCAACGGCCTGAAGGTTGCCGGCATCGACATCAACCGCAAGATGCTGTCCGAGCTGGCGATCTCCGATCCCGCCGCGTTCGCGGTGCTGGCGGAAAAGGCCAAGGCTGCGCTGGAAAAGTAATATAATACTAATCCCTGACTAAAACAAGACATTTCAGCGTCCTTTTCCGCGTTGGCGGTGTTGAAGCCCATTGACTTTTATGCACCGCCGCTATTCCGCACTGCGGAAGCGGCGGCAGCGCCGCGTGAATCCTTCGGATTCAAGGCGACAATCCCGTTGGGATTGTCGGTCGGCCTGCGGCCGACTGCCGACGTCACAATCCTATGGATTGGGACGCGGCACCCTGCGCGGGCTGGTCGCACCTGCCTTTGGCAGTGGCGCGACTGCTATGCGCCAGCAAGCCTGCGGGACTTCGCCTTGCCAA
>JAUMVG010000083.1 GCA_030530315.1 Clostridia bacterium
TGGCGGAGAAGGAGGGATTCGAACCCTCGAGACGCTTTTGACGCCTACACGATTTCCAGTCGTGCGCCCTCGACCAAGCTAGGCGACTTCTCCATGATATTCAATTGTTCGATCCGGCATGGTCAGCCCCGGACCAACTCAACGAAAGCAATTATAACACAACTCAGCATCGAATGCAATACTTTTTCAGGTAAATTTATGAGAAAGCCGAGGGAAAGGGCGGGCAGTATCCGCCTTTCCTCCCCTGCCCGCGCCGGCAATGCCCATGGAGGTCCCGCATGGACGTCGACACCGACGGGTTCACGCCGTCCTTGTATTCATCCCCGTCGCAGAAGATTACAAAAACTTTAAATGTGCCCGCTTTCAAACACAATCTGCGCAATCCGTGCTATAATGACTTATGACATGCTCCCCTTGGAGTCATAGACAGGATACACTCATTCACTTATCAGCCACAATCCCGATAGGCCGACGCGCGCTCAACGCCGCGTCCAGCACAAACGAGGAGGAACAGACCATGAGCGACTTTGTGATCATGACGGATTCGTCCTGCGATCTTCCGGCTTCCCTGGCGGAGGAGATGGAGCTGACCGTCCTTCCCCTCACCTACTATATCGAGGACAAGGTATACACCAATTACCTCGACGAGCGCGAGATCGCCTTCAGTGAAATCTATGCCAAGCTGCGCACTAAATGCCCGGCCAAGACCTCCGCTGTCAACATGAACGACTTCATGGCGCCCATGGAGAGCCTGCTGAGTGCCGGAAAGGACGTGCTCTACATCGGCTTTTCCTCGGGCCTCAGCGGCACCTATAACGCCGGCGCCGCTGCCGCGAAGGAGTTGGCAGAGCGCTTTCCGGAGCGCAAGATCTTCACCGTGGACTCCCTCTGCGCCTCCCTGGGGCAGGGCCTGCTGGTTTACCACGCCTGGCAGGAAAAGCAAAAGGGCAAGACCATCGAGGAAGTCCGCGATTTCACCGAGAACACCAAGCTGCACCTGTGCCACTGGTTCACCATTGACGATCTGATGTTCCTCAAGCGCGGCGGCCGCATCTCCGGCGCCACCGCCGTGGTGGGCAGCATGCTGAACATCAAGCCCGTCATGCACGTGGACAACGACGGCCATCTGATCAAGGTCGACACCGCCCGCGGCCGCAAGGCCTCCATCAAGGCCCTGGCTGAAAAGGCGGGCCAGTTGGGCATCGACCTCGACCAGCAGACCATCTTCATCTCCCATGGAGACTGCGTGGAGGAGGCCAACTACCTGGCGGACATCATGCGCACCCGCTTCAACGTCAAGAAGGTGCTGGTCAACTACGTGGGCCCGGTCATCGGCGCCCACTCCGGTCCCGGCACCATCGCCCTCTTCTTCCTGGGCAGGGAGCGCTGATTTCCCCCATCATACAGGCGGGATATGTCATCGGGGCATATCCCGCCTGTTTATCTTTCCCCCGCGAAAGGCAGGCATTTTCCATGCAGCAGCTTGAAGTCATCGCCCGCATCCACACGGATTTCTCCTCGAAGTTTGGCATCCCGCGCCAGAGCGGCCTGATCGATGCCCTGAAGGGGCAGATCGTGTTCGAGCCCCCCTACCGGGATCCCTCCGCGCTGCGAGGCATCGAGGGCTACAGCCACCTATGGCTGATCTGGCAGTTCTCCGAGTCGGTGATAGAGCGCTGGTCGCCCACCGTCAAGCCGCCCCGGCTGGGCGGCAACCGGCGCATGGGCGTATTCGCCACCCGCTCCCCCTTCCGGCCAAACCCGCTGGGGCTGTCCTGCGTGAAGCTGGAGCGCGTGGAACTTGCCACCCGGGAGGGGCCGGTACTCCACGTCGCCGGCGCGGACCTGCTGGACGGCACGCCCATCTATGACATCAAGCCCTATCTGCCCTATGTGGACTGCCAGCCCCAGGCCACCGGCGGCTTCACCGACAGCGTGACCTACGCTCACCTGGAGGTGGACTTCCCCGAGGCGCTCCTTGCCGTCATCCCGGAGGACAAGCGCCGCGCCCTGATCGAGGTGCTCGCCCAGGACCCCCGTCCCGGCTATCGCCACGGGGAGGACGCGCGCCGCTACGGCGTGGAATTCGCGGGCTTCGACGTGCGCTTCACGGTGTCGGGCGACCGGCTGACCGTTTGCGAGGTCGTGGCGCTCTCATAGACGACTCCTGCGATTCCACAGGCATAAAGCGGCTGCGCCTGATGTTCGAGGCGCAGCCGTTATTTATACTTTGGTCGGTTTTGTCAGGCAATCTCCAGCGCGATCTCCATCATCCGGGTGAAGGTGGTCTGCCGGTCCTCGGCGGGCAGACTCTCGCCGGTCACCAGGCTGTCGGAGATGGTCAACAGCGCCAGCGCGTTCTTCCCCGCCGCCGCGGCGTTCAGGTACAGCGCGTAGGCCTCCATCTCCACGCACAGCACGCCCAGCTTCTGCAGGATCGGGGTGGAGTTGTACTCGCCCTGGGTGTAAAAGCTGTCGTGGGAGCAGATCGGGCCGGGCACGACATTCACGCCCAGCTTGTCGGCTGCCTGGATGGCGGCGCTCATCAGCGTATAGGAACAGCAGGGAGAGAGCGTGCCCTTGTAGCCGAACTGGGCGCCGTAGTTGGAGTCGGTATAGGCGCTCATGCCCACCACCACGTCCCGAAGCTTCAGCTTCGGGCTCAGCGCGCCGGCGGTGCCCACGCGGATGATGTTCTCGACGCCGTAGAAGTTGAACAGCTCATAGGAATAGATGCCGATGGACGGCATGCCCATACCGGAGGCCATCACGGACACCTTCTTGCCCTTGTAGTCGCCGGTGTAGCCCTGCACGCCGCGCACGTTGTTCACCAGCACAGCGTTCTCCAGGTAGTTATCCGCGATGTACTTCGCGCGCAGCGGGTCGCCGGGCATCAGCACGGTCCGCGCAAAGGCGCCCTCGGGGGCGTTGATGTGGGGCGTCGGTATGTTCGCCATGTGTCTTCCTCCTTCTCTTGCTCGTTGCTCAGTCCAGAAGCACCTGTATGCCGTTGTCTCCGAACACCTGCAGCAGCCGCAGGCCGTATTCGCCGCAGTCCTCCAGGAAATCTCCGGCGTCTTCGATCACCACGAGCTCCCGCTCCACGCGCTCGCCCAGGCAGTCGTTCAGCGCGTCCAGGTTATTGCCGTAGTAGTCCGGCAGGCCCAGCTTGCGCTTCAGTTCCTCGTGCAGGCGTGCCTTGCCACCCATGCTCTTGCCATTCAGCACAATCATATTCAACCCTCCGGAAACATCTCAGTAAAGGTCTCGTAGTGGTCTTTGGTGTAGTAGTACAGCCCGTCCGAGCTGAACAGGACCCGCTCTGCCCCGCGCTTCTTGCCCTTGTAGTTGGCGTCGCACTCGTACCAGGTCCGCCCCTTCTTCTTCGGAAGGAGTCCCTCGTAGTTGCCGAAGCGGTCGCCGCCGATGCTCTTGCCCGGGGCGACCTCGCCCACGTAATTGTACCGGCTGTCCCAGCCCAGCGCCTTGGCCTCGTTCTTCGTGATGAAGTTCTCCGGCAGCTCGCCGTAGATATCCAGGTAGTTGACGATCTGCTGGGGATCGGTGACCGGCAATTCGAATTCGACTTCGGTCTGTTCTTCCGTTTCCCAGTCCTGATCACCCGAATCGTCGGCGGCGTAGTCCTCCGTCAGGCCGTAGAGATCCCTCAACAGGTCCCGCCAGTCCTCCGCCGCGGCCCAGGTCAGCCCCGCCGCCGCGACCAACAGCGCCAGCAGCAGCGCAAGCAGCCTTCCGCCCATTCTTCGCATGGTGCATTCTCCTCTCCACGCGGCAACAGCGGCCGTCATGCCGCCCGCCGCGTCATCTGGTGTGGGGCTCGTCGTCCCGCGGATCCTTCGCGGGGTGGATGGCGTACAGCGAAGCCATCGCCTCGTCCTGCGCCTCGTCCTCCGGGAGCGCCGGCATCAGGCCCGTGCACTCGGTGAAGGAGACCGCCTCCCCGCACTCCCGGGGAATCGCCTCCCGCGGCGCCTTGCCCTTCTTCATCGCAATCACCTCCACCGAACATTCTGCCCGGTCGGACGCGCTTGTATGTCCCTATTTTAAACCAAAGCTGAGCCGACGTCAAGGCGAAGGCGCGGTTTTGTGGCGTCATTCGCGGTTTTCGGCGCGTCATCTGTTGTTTTTGTAAACACGTTACTTGAATGGGGCATCCTTCTATGCTATAATGGCTTCAATGAGGTGTTAAGCAAATGGCAAAGTATAGAGGAAACAAAATCGTCATCCCCGGAGACCCGCCGCAGAAGCCTTCGCTGCTCGCCATAGGCATCCTGCTCTTCATCGCGCCCCCCGTCACGACGCTGGTCGGGCTCTATCTCGGCTACAAGCGGCTGAAGAATGAGTTCACCCGCAAGCAGCTCCAGAGCTTCCGCCGCTATGCCTATGCCATCGGCGACCGCACCGACGTCAGCATACGGGAGCTGGCCGCCAGCCTTGGCAAGCCCACCGCCAACGTGGTCAGCGACTTGCAGGACATGATCGACCAGGGCATGATCCAGGGCAGCGCCTACATCGACCGCAGCCACTTGATCCTCCACCTGGATACCGATTACGTCGAGACGGAGTTCGCCACCCCCGTGGTAAACGTCTACGTCAACGCCCAGGACCGCGCCAGGACGGTGGCCGAGGCCCGTGAAAAGGCGGCGCAGGCCCGCACTGCGGAGCCGGAGCCCCGCCGGGAGGAGCCCGCGCAGCAGCCCGTCAAGCGCCAGCAGGCGGAAAAGCGCACCAGCCCCACCGACAGCGAGAACTTCGAAGCCAAGCTGCGGGAAATCCGTCAGCTGAACGACGATATCGCCGACGAGGCCGTATCCCGCCGCATCGACCGCATCGGCGAATTGACCGCCAGCATCTTCCGCGTCGTGCGGGAGAAGCCCGAGCGCGCCGAAGAGGTTCGCAAGTTCATGAACTACTACCTCCCCACCACGCTGAAGCTGCTGAAATCCTACAGCCTGATGGAGAAGCAGAGCTACCAGGGCGAGCACATCATCGCCTCCCGCAAGAAGATCGAGGAATCCCTGGACACCCTGATCCACGGCTTCGAGCAGCAGCAGGACCGCCTGTTCCGCACCGAGGCCCTGGACGTGGAAACCGACATCAGCGTTCTGGAGACCATGATGGCCAGCGACGGCCTGCTGGAGCAGGAGGGCGGTGGCCTTCGGGCCACGTCGGGCTCTGGAAAGAATTAGACTTTGGTCTTTATTTGAATCGCATACAATATAATCCCGGCATCCAATCGGATGCCGGGATTCTTCGATCACACGTCTTTCAATGGGCCTTCGGTCGTCTCCTCACTCAAACCAGTCGATGGTCTGGTTCACATAGTCTCCCACGTTGAACACCCAGTCGGTCAGAAAACTCTCCCACGATCCGCCGTCGGCGGCGTCCATGGCGGCCACGAAGTCCTTCTCCGTCAACACGTCCTTTTCGCCGCCCATGCGGTAAAAGTTGGTAAGTCCCGCCAGCAGGGCCTCCAGGCCCATGGCCTCCCGCAGCTCGTGAAGCACCACCGCGCCGCGCCGAAGCACCACGATGTCGTAGGTCTTTTCGTCGAAGAGCGCCGCGTCGCTGGTCACGGTCAGGCCGCCGGGGACGGTCTGCTGCAGCGCGCTGACCCACTCCCGATTGATAGCAGCCAGGAAACTGTCGTGCCCCTCCGCCGCCTCCCTCAGCAGCATGGCCACGTAGGTGGACACCGAATCCGAAAGCCAGGCGTCGGCGACGGGCTCCACATACGCGGCAAGTCCGAAGAATTGCTGGGCGACGCAGAAGCGCACCGCGTCCTTCAAATCCTCCTCCCGGGCTGGTGACAGCAGCGCCTCCGGGATCCACACCGTGCCGGGAAAGTTCAGCGTCCCGATGGGATAGTCGGACTGCGCGAGGTCCAGTTCCCCAGCAGGGAACGGGCCGAACCACGCCTCGCACTGCTCGATCGCCTCCACGGCGGCGTCCAGCGCCCGCTTTGCGCCGCCCCGCACGTTGGTCAGGGCACGGACCCGCACGCCCGAGTCCGTCGTTCTCTCCGAAATGCGGTAGCGCTTCCCGAAGGACAGGGCAAACTCCCGGACGTTCTCAGCGGTGAGCCGCCAGGTCACGCCTTCGACTCCACGATCCTCCACTGCGCCTTCGCCAGTGGAAGCGACCTCCCAGCCCTCCGGGATGGCCAGGCGAACATCGAAATCCGCGGCGGCGCTGTGCAGCCAGCGGGTAAAGGGCAGCGGCTTCTTGATGGCAAACTCACCCAGAGCCTCGTCGTAGGGCGCCGGCGCGAAGTAGAAGGCGCTGAGGCGCACGTCCGTATCCCCGACGCCCTGGAACGCGCCGCAGCGCATCAGCAACAGGTAGTAGTCGAATTCAAAGATACAGCTCTCCCCGGGCGCGACGTCGCAATCCACCCGCAGGTACAGCTCATCCTCGCCCTGAAAGCCGAAATCGGTCTGTTTTCCATCACAGGTCGCCGTCCGCAGGTCGATGCCCGCCGGGGCATAGCCGTCAAAGAACACCTGTTCCAACGCGGCCGGGCCGTACATCAGCGCGCTTTCCCGGCGAAACATGTTCCCGGCGGCGTAGAACACCACCGAGCGCAATTCGCTCCCCGTTTCATTGATATAGATGAGGCGCTGCGTGATGTGCAGCGCCTGTTCGTCTTCAAGGTACTCCAGGGTGATTTCCTGTCGGTTGCGTTCCAACTTGCCGACCGCAGTCGGTTCTTCCGCCAGCGCGCTCACCAGTGCGCTGAACACCACGCCGCCCACCAGCAGCGCGACCAGCACGATGGCCAGTATGCGGATCAGCTTTTTTCTGTTCATACGGCCTCCATCAGTGCACGGCGCGGATGTCGCCCAGCGGCCAGATGACCTCGCGGACGTGGCCGACGATCATGCTCTTGCCGATCGGGCCCACGTTGTTCTCCAGGCTGACGTCGTTGCCGGTGGCATTGCCCTGGCCGTTGCCGTCCCAGTCGCGGGAGTCGTGGCTGTTGTAGCGGTTGTCGCCCACCACGAAATACTCGTCCTCGCCCAGCTGATAGGCGTCGTAGTCATAGGGGCAGCCGTAGGTGAAGTACTGGCCGTAGTTTTCGTCCAGGGCCACATCCACGACCTTGCCGTCCTGATCGTACATCACGTGGGTCACGCCGTTGGCGCAGTACACGGTGTCGCCCGGCACGCCCACCACGCGTTTGACGAAGAAGGTCTCGTAGTTGAAGATCCCCAGGAACTTGGTCTCGCGGTTGGGATAGTGGCAGATCACCACATCGCCCCGCTCCACGTCGCCGAACCGCACGTCCGTCACGGTGACGAACAGGCGCTCGCCGTTGTGCAGCGTGGTCTCCATGGACTGGCCGTCCACGCGGATGATCCGGAACAGGAAGGACTGTATGACCACCACGATCACCACGGCGGCCGCCAGGGCGATGATCCACTCCTTGATCTCCTTGCCGACCTTCTTCTTCCTCGCGGCGACCTTGTCCTCGATCTCCTTGATCTGCTCCGCTTCTTCCTTGACCTCCTGATTCAGGTCATTGTTCCCGTTGTTGCCGTCCATTGCAATTCTCCTTGTCCAGTTGTTCTCATTTCACAGGCCCAATGCGGCTCAGGGGCCACAGCACCCAGCGCACCCGGCCCAGGAAGGCCTCCGCGCCGATGGGACCCATGTCCGCCATGCGGCTGTCGTAGCTGTCCGCCCGGTTGTCGCCCAGCACGAGGTACTCGTCCTCGCCCAGGGTGACGGCGTAGTCCTCGGTGGCGCTGGAGACGTAGCTCTCTCGCACGGGCTGGCCGTTCAGTGTCAGCGCGCCGCCGAAGAAGGATATCTCGTCCCCCGGCAACCCGATCACCCGCTTAATGTAGGTGTCGCTGCGCCCCGGGAAGCGGCACTCCACCACGTCGCCCCGCTCCGGGGCGGAATGGCGGTAGTCGAAGCGCGTCACCAGCGCGATGTCGCCGCCGTAGAGGGTGCGCTGCATAGAGGTCCCCGCCACGCGCACCGTGCCCGCGACCCACTGCCTCAGGCACAAGCCCAGCGCCAGGGCCGCCAGGACAGCCAGCGGCGCGATCAGCCATTTTCTCACGCCTCGGCCTCCGCGGCGCTCTCCAGCAGCTTCTTCATCCGCTTTTCAAACACCGGGCGCTCCAGCATCACGATCCGCTGGCACTTTTCGCAGCGCATCTTGATGTCCGCGCCGACGTAGGTGATCCGCCAGACGTCGTTGCCGCAGGGATGGGCCTTGCGCATCTTCACCAGGTCCCCAACATGCAGAAGCATTTCCTCGCCTCCCGGGCTATTATAGGTTATGAATATTGTCTCAATATGAATTTTTCAATAACGATTGTAAACGAAGGGCCCTCGCGGACTTCCTGCCCACAGCGCAAGACTCCTCGGATCATTGTTCCCGGTCCAGAGCGAAGTAATGGCAGCGGCCCAGAATGTCGCTGACGCACAGCGCCAGGTCGCCGGCATAGGCCGGCGCGGCCAGCTCGCGCCTCAGCGCGCCTTCCTTGCGGCTGCGGGCGAATTCCGCCATCACCTGATATCCCTCGGGACGCAGGTAGCCCACGGACCAGTTGTCCACGGCGTCCAGCGGATCTGCGCCCTCCGGCATGCCCTCGACCTGGGTCTGAAAGTCCTCCAGGGCCACGTGATAAAAGCCCACGCCCGGCCGCACGCTGGCAGAACAGACCGGTGTCGGTTCAAAGACAGGCTGTCCGTCCAGCAGGATGCGGTAGTCCGCCCCCGCCAGCCGCCTGCGGGCGATGTTCAGCGTCAGCGGGCACCGCTCGATGCCGATGAAATTGCGTCTGTTGAGCTTGGCGGCCTCCAGCGTCGTGGCGCTGCCGGCAAAGGGGTCCAGCACCCAGTCTCCCGGGCGTGAGGCGCATTTCACGATCCTGTCCAGCAGCGCCAGCGGCTTCTGCACATCGTAGCCGGTGCGTTCCGGGTCCTTCTGCTGGAGATGGTTGAGGTCCTGCCAGACGTCCGTCGGCGCGATGGGGTCGTCGTCGTAATAGGTGTACACCCGGCCGTTGCTGCGGATGGAGCGGTACACCCGGCCGTCCGGATCCACGTGGCGACGCATGTGGCTGGTGCGAGGCTTGTCCCGGGGCGCCTTTACCGCCTCGATGTTGAAGTCATACTGCTCCGTCTTGCGGTAGAACAGTATCACATCGTGCTTGCGGCTGAAGTGGTGGATGCTCCGGCCGCCGCTCTGGTAGACCCATATGATCTCGTTGAGCAGGTTCTCCTCGCCGAAGATCTCGTCCATCAGCAGGCGCACGTGGGGATGGGCCCGGTAGTCGATGTGCACGAAGATCATGCCCGCGTCGCTGAGCAGGCGCTTGCTGAGCTCCAGCACCCGCCGGATCATGGCCAGGTACGCGGGCCGTTCCATCTGATCGGAGAAGGTCTCGATGGCCATGGAGCCCTTGCCCGTCCGCCACTCCTTTTCGCCCACGCGCACGCGCATGTAGAAGCGGTCGCCGGTCATGAAGGGCGGGTCCATGTAGATCAGCTTAATCCTGCCCTCGTACTCCGGCAGCAGCGCCTCCATCCTGCCGATGGCGTCGCCATAGCAAAACAGTCCCTTGACGCCGTTCTGCGCCGGATGCCACTCCGTTGCCATCTCGATCCGCCTGAGCGCCATCGCAACCACCCTTTCGACCTGTCTGGATAGAATCCCCATTTCCTCCATTATACTATCTTCCGGCAAAAACGGCAACCCTCAAACGCGCTGGCCCGACCCAATTCTCAATTCCCAATTCCCAATTCCTCACACCAATCTGCCGTACTTCCCCGAAACCCATCCGCATCTTCCCTCGTAATCCACGCTGAGCCAACCCGTATCTTCATCGACCTGCCCCAGCCATGTCAGCCGGTCGCCGGCGTGGACGACGCCCATCCGCTTCCCGGAGGTGTTCGGCGCGTCCCGCACATAGCAGTTGCCCTCGACGATCTCCACAAGCCTCGGCTTGCCGGCGGGCTGCTCCAGCTTTGCCAGCGCCCTTTGCAGAGCCGCGCAGGTCTTGGGACCGCACTGTCCGTCATCGTCGAGGCCGTGGTCCCGCTGGAAGGCCCGAACCGCCAGCTCGGTGCCGTCCCCGAAGTCCCCGTCCGCACCCCAGCGCCCGCAGTCGTAGCCCAGTCGGATCAGGTCGGTTTGCAGCTCCCGCACGTCCTCGCCCTCGCAGCCCTGCTTCAGCAGCCGGTCTCCCAGCCGGAGGCCCTGGGCCTCCACGGCCCCGTAGCTGAAATATCGGGTCATCAGGCCCCAGAAATCCGGCTTGCGGGCATTCAGCCGGGTCTCCACCACGCCGGACATCACGCCCCGCGCCTCGATCAGGTACCAGTCCCCCCGGGGCTTTCCCCCGTTTACCGGCTTGTACAGGAACGCCACGTGATGGATGTCCGAGGCCGAATCCCCCCAGAAAACCGCCGCGCCGGGAAGCCGGTACTTCGCCGGGATCATCCCCGTCCCCTTTGGGTCGCACCAATGGGCGTAGTTGTACCGTGCCTTCGTGTCGATGCTCACCCCGGCGTAGTCCCGATAGAGTCCCTCGGCCAGGCCGTTGCAGTCCCACACCCGCCGGGCGTGTTCCCGCCAGTACAGCGCCTTCTCCCGCTGGGCGCCGGAATACTGAGTGAACCAGTGGCTGTTCACCGACCACTTCGCCGGGTCCTGGCCCGTCGCGCCCATGATATAGCCGTCCTTCCGGGCCAGCGCCTGGCCCAACTGCTCCGCGAACAGGCTCGCGGGCATTTTCTTGATCGCCATTGCCTCACACTCCCCTTCGGGACAGGCTATGCGCCAGGACCGGTTTCGGTTCGATTCGAACATATGTTTAAATGTTCGTCAGAAGGTTTTCATTATAAAATATCGGTGCTATAATACAGGCATCGAGATATGACTGCGAGGGTTTGCGCATGTTCCAGCTGCACTCCGATTACACGCCCACCGGCGACCAGCCCCAGGCCATCCAGAAGCTGACCGAGGGCCTGGAAAAGGGCATGAAGCACCAGGTCCTGCTGGGCGTCACCGGCTCCGGCAAGACCTTT
This sequence comes from Clostridia bacterium, assembly GCA_030530315.1. Taxonomy (GTDB): domain Bacteria; phylum Bacillota; class Clostridia; order Christensenellales; family Aristaeellaceae; genus UBA2862. The sequence goes on from JAUMVG010000083.1 coordinate 11,071, forward strand.
ACGATGGCGAACATCATCAAAAACGCCAACCGCCCGGCGCTGATCATCGCCCACAACAAGACGCTGGCGGCCCAGCTGGCGGCGGAGTTCCGGGAGTTCTTCCCGGAGAACGCCGTGGGCTACTTCGTGTCCTACTACGACTACTACCAGCCGGAGGCCTACATCCCCTCCACGGACACCTTCATCGAAAAGGATTCCTCCATCAACGACGAGATCGACCGCATGCGGCACAGCGCCACCTCCTGGCTGGCGGAGCGCAGGGACGTGGTCATCGTCGCCTCGGTCAGCTGCATCTACGGCCTGGGCGACCCGGAGGAATACGAGGGGCTGTCCGTCTCCCTACGGGAGGGGCAGGAGCTGGACCGGGATGAGCTGATCCGCCAATTGATCGACATTCAGTTCACCCGCAACGACTTCGAGTCCGAGCGCGGCAGCTTCCGCGTGCACGGCGAGGTGATCGAGATCATTCCCGCCGCCTCTGAGAAGCGGGCCGTGCGGGTGGAATACTTCGGGGACGAGATCGAGCGCATCAGCGAGGTGGACACCGTCACCGGCAAGGTGCTGCGCTACATGAACCACGTGCTCATCTTCCCCGCCAGCCACTATGCCACCAGCAAGGACAAGCTGGACCGCTGCATCGCCCAGATCGAGGAGGACCTGGAGGCGCGGCTGAAGGATTTCCGGGACAACGACCGGTTGCTGGAGGCCCAGCGCCTGGAGCAGCGCGTCCACTACGACATCGAGATGATGCGGGAGATCGGCTATTGCAGCGGCATCGAGAACTACTCCCGCTACTTCGACGGCCGGCAGCCCGGGGAAGCCCCCTTCACGCTGCTGGACTACTTCCCCAAGGACTTTCTGATCTTTATCGACGAGGCCCACGTGACCGTGCCCCAGATCCGCGCCATGTACAACGGCGACTACGCCCGCAAGCGCACCCTGGTGGACTACGGCTTCCGCCTGCCCGCCGCCTACGACAACCGGCCCCTGAAGTTCCATGAGTTCGAGCAGCGGGCCGGGCAGACCATCTACGTCTCCGCCACGCCGGGGCCCTACGAGCTGGAGCGGGCCGAGCAGGTGGTGGAGCAGATCATCCGGCCTACCGGCCTGATCGACCCGGAGATCGTCGTCCGTCCCGCCACCGGCCAGGTGGACGACCTGCTGGGCGAGATCCACAAGGTCACCGAGGCCGGCGGCCGCGTGCTGGTCACCACGCTGACCAAGCGCATGGCCGAGAGCCTGACCCAGTATTTGAAGGAGATGGACGTGCGGGTGGAGTATCTGCACTCCGACATCGAGACGCTGGAGCGCATCAAGCTGATCCACGGCCTGCGCGGCGGCGAGTTCGACGTGCTGGTGGGCATCAACCTGCTGCGCGAGGGCCTGGACATGCCCGAGGTGTCCCTGGTGTGCATCCTGGACGCCGACAAGGAGGGCTTTTTGCGCAGCGAGACCAGCCTGATCCAGACCATCGGCCGCGCCGCGCGCAACGTGGACGGCCGGGTGATCATGTACGCCGACGAAATCACCGACTCCATGCAGCGGGCCATCTCCGAGACCAGCCGCCGCCGGGAGATCCAGCAGGCCTACAACGAGGAACACCACATCGAGCCCAAGACCATCCGCAGCGCCATCCGGGAGCTGATGGAGGTCACCCGCAAGCCGGACGCCTCCGCCGCCGACGGGCTGGACGAGGAGGAAAAGCGCATGGCCATCGAGCGTCTGGAGGAGCTGATGCTTCAGGCCGCCAACAACCTGGACTTCGAAAAGGCCGCCAAGTACCGCGACGAAATGCTGGCACTGAAGGGCGAAAAGGTCATGGCGAACAACGAACAGTCGCGGCAGAAGCGCAGAAGGCGCGAGAAGATGACGCACAGGAATCCGGGATGATCGAAATGGAATTTGCGATGCAAATTCCATTTCGTGGGAACAGGGAACAGGCAACAGGCAACAGGGAATAGGAATAGTGGCTTCCGCACAAGAAACCTGTCCTGTGGCATAAACACGGCAGCCTCAGTTTTCCTTTAAGAGCAAAGGACATTGCGATCTATCGCGGCAGCAGCCTCCCCTGTTTCCTGTTCCCTTCAAAGAAATCATTACGCCTGAAAGAGGTACTCATAGCTTGAACATCAACGAAATCATCATCAAGGGTGCGCGGGAGCACAACCTGAAGAACGTGAACGTGATCATCCCCCGCAACAAGCTGACGGTCATGACGGGCCTGTCCGGCAGCGGCAAGAGCAGCCTTGCCTTTGACACCATCTACGCTGAGGGCCAGCGCCGCTACGTGGAGTCGCTATCCAGCTACGCCCGCCAGTTCCTGGGGCAGATGGAGAAGCCCGACGTGGACTACATCGAGGGCCTGTCCCCCGCCATCTCCATCGACCAGAAGACCACCAGCCGCAACCCCCGCTCGACGGTGGGCACGGTGACGGAGATC
>JAUMVG010000010.1 GCA_030530315.1 Clostridia bacterium
GGCATAGCCGTCGTCCCCGTCATAATCGTCCGCGTATCCCGGATCGTCCTCATAATCCGCGTCCTGGGCATCATAACCGTCCTGGGCGTCGTAGTCCTCCCCGACCTCAGGATTATCCAGATATTCATCATCCGCGGCGGCCTTTTTCTTGCCCTGGAACAGGCGATGGACGGTTCCATCCCCCCAGCGATAGGCAAGGCCCTGATCCGACAGGTTGAATTTGAATTTTCCAATCGCATGTGTTGCCATAATTCTTTACCACCTTAACAGCATCCCATGGAATTGCGGGCTTCCGTTCGCCACAGCGAAGCTTGCCCGGTAACTATTTAGAGCCATTACAAGCATACATCATATCCGCATGTCTGTCAATCATTTTGGAACAAAAAATCGAAATTTTGTCACGATCTTAATTAAGTAAATTTCATACTTTGAAATATTATTGCAAAATTTATACCAAAAAATCAAGATTTCCCATTGCCTGTCAAATGGCGATGTGTTATAATGTTACAAAAGCGTACACATCGAGCGTCACTCCACCTCTCCGGAGGCCGCCCATTTGCCACGCGGACGCATTGCTTCATATTATTGGAGGTATAGACCATGTCCAACAAGCCGGTAAAAGGAATCCGAATCGGTAATTATCGCATCACACCCCTGGGCCTGGCGGTGCTGGCCGTGCTGCTGGTGGCCCTGCTCGCCGTCATCGTGCTGACGGTCTTCCATCCCTTCGGCAACCAGGACGTGGCCACGCCAAATGTGACACAAACGGCCTCCCCCACCGAGGAAGTCGAAGCCACGCCCACGCCCGCGCCCACGCCGGAGCCCACCGCCACGCCGGAGCCGGAGCCCCGCAGCGCGACGATCCGCTCCCTGGGTGAAATTGCCATCCAGCAGAACCTGCTGCGCGCCGCGGTCAACGAGAACACCTTCAATTTCGACGACATGTTCTCCGAGATCTCCGAGGTCATCGGCAGCGCGGACTACACCGTGGCTGACGTCGAGGGCACCCTGGGCGGCAGCACCGAGTATTCCGGCAGCACCCGCATGATCACGCCCCCGTCGCTGATCGGCACGCTGAAGAACTGCGGCGTCGACATGCTGATGCTGGCCAACGACCACGCGCTGGACGGCGGCTTCGCCGAGCTGCAGGCCACCCTGCAGAACTGCGCCTCCGAGGGCATGGACTACGTGGGCGCCGCCGCCTCCGCCGAGGAGCGCGCCACCCCCGTCATCAAGGACATCAACGGCATTAACGTCGCCTTCCTGGCCTACACCGAGAGCCTCAACGGCAACGAGAAGAACACCGATGCCGCCGCCATCGAGTACGGCGTCAACCTCATCTCCAAGTCCAACGCCAAGAAGGACATCGAAAACGCCCGCGCCGCCGGCGCCGACGTGATCATCTGCTACTGCAGCTGGGGCGAGATGCTGAACCCCAACCCCACCGACACCGAAAAACTGATCGCCCAGAAGCTGGTGGAGTGGGGCGTGGACGTCATCATCGGCTACAACCCCCACGTGGTGCAGCCCGCCACCTGGCTGGAGAGCAAGGACGGCGAGGGCAACGTGCACCGCACGCTGCTGCTGGGTGCCACCGGCAACATGCTGTCCGACCAGTACGGCCAGTATGACAACGGCATCATCTTCCAGTTCACCATCCAGGAGACCGAGTACGGCCACTTCGCCATCACCGAGCCGACCTACATCCCCACCTTCGTATGGCGCAGCGAGACCGAGGATGGCAAGTACGACTACCGCTCCCTGGCGGTGGGCCAGTGGCTGGACACCGCGCCGGAGGGCATGGCCTACGCCGACGCCGCCCGCATGCGCCAGGTCTGGGCGGACCTCCAGGCCGTCATGGGCACCGAAGTCGCCGCTCTGTCCGCCGAATAAAGCAGTCCCAAATCCAGCGCCGCGCGTCAAACCCGCGCGGCGCTTTTTGCACCGGAAACGAACAATTAATCAACCACAAAGGAGCCTGCCCATGTCCTTCTCCGACGAACTCCTCGCCTGGTACGACCAAAACGCCCGCGAACTGCCCTGGCGGGGCCAGACCGACCCCTATCGCGTCTGGCTGTCCGAGATCATGCTCCAGCAAACCCAGACCGAGACGGTCAAGGGCTATTACGCCCGCTTCCTCGACCGCTTTCCCACGGTGTCCGCGCTGGCGGCCGCCCCGGAGGAGGAGGTCCTCAAGCTGTGGGAGGGCCTGGGCTACTACTCCCGCGCCCGCAACCTCCACGCCGCCGCCAGGCAGGTCGCAGGCGAGCTGGACGGCCGCTTCCCTATGAGCGCCGAGGCCCTGCGCAGGCTTCCCGGTGTCGGCCCCTACGCCGCCAACGCCATCGCCTCCATCGCCTACGGCGAGCCCGTGCCCGCCCTGGACGGCAACCAGGCCCGCGTGCTCTCCCGGGTACTCGCCTGGGAAAGCGAGCTGCGCACCCCCTTTGACCTGCTGGAGCCTGCCCTGGAGTTGATCAGCCGGGAGCGTCCCGGCGACTACAACCAGGCGCTGATGGACCTCGGCGCGATGATCTGCACTCCCAGGCAGCCGGACTGCGCAAGCTGCCCCGTGGCGGGGCATTGCCGGGCCTTCGCGGAGGACGCCGCGCAGGACTTCCCCCGGAAGCCCGCGCCCGTCCCCAAGCGGGAGGAAGCGTGGACGATCCTGCTGATCCGCCTGCAAGGCCGCCTGCTGGTCCGCCGCCGCCCCAAGGGCCTGTTGGGCGGCCTGTACGAATTTGTCGCCCTGGAGGGCCACCCCTCCTCCGACGCCCTGACCGCGCGGCTGGCCGGGCTGGGCGTCGCCGAGCCCCGCCTCATTCGCCCGCTGCCCGACGCCAAGCACGTGTTCACCCACAAGGTCTGGCGCATGCGGGGCTGGCTCGCCCAGTGCGACGCCGCGCCGGAGGGCTTCATCCCCGTGGACGCCGCCGGCCTCGACGCCCTCCCCTTCCCCTCCGCCCTGCGCGTCTACCGCGAGATCGCGGAGGACCTCCTGCGGGATTGACCCACCCTAAACCAAGGAACCTCCCGCAATAATGGCTCTTCATGGTAATTTTGGGAATAACACCACCCTGTTAAGGCGATGCGATGTACAGATCCCGTGTTTCACAATGCTTACGCGAACGCTTCGTTCAGAATCACAGGACTTCATCTCGGCGTCATCCTGAGCAGAGCGAAGGATCCGTACGTTTTCTTAGTCAACAGCGCCCCGACCACGGCCCTTAAGGCCGTCGATCGGGGCGCTTCTCTGCGTCTTATGTCACGTATGAACAGCTGGCCGCGCCTCGCATGAAGGACAACCGGGCACAGGCGCGTCGACGCGCCGCCCATCCAGTCCTCATCCCATCCGCGCGGGCACACCCTCCGTCATCCGAAGTAGTCCACCGCGCCGCGGAACATGCCGTTGTCGTAATTGCCGGGCACGTTGACGTACAGGTCGACGTTGAAGCCCACGCGCTCGGAGTGCGCCATCTTGCCGAACACCCGGCCGTCGGGAGAGGTGATGCCCTCGATGGCGGCGCAGGAGCCGTTGGGATTGCACAGGATGTCCATGGTGGGTTCGCCGTCGAGGCCGCAGTACTGGGTGGCGATCTGGCCGCCCTCGGCCAGCCGCGCGATCACCGCGTCGGAGGCGATGAACTTGCCCTCGCCGTGGGACACCGGCGCGAGATACACGTCGCCCACCTGGGTGTACATCAGCCACGGGCTCTTGTTGCTGGCGATGCGGGTCCGCACCAGACGGGACTGGTGGCGGCCGATGTCGTTGAAGGTCAGCGTGGCCTCGGTGCACTGGTCGGCCTCCCGGATCTCGCCGTAGGGCACCAGGCCCAGCTTGATCAGCGCCTGGAAGCCGTTGCAGATGCCGCCCATCAGGCCGTCGCGCTGATTCAGCAGCGCGTGCACCCGGTCGCGCACCACGGGGTTGCGGAAGAACGCGGTGATGAACTTGCCGGAGCCGTCGGGCTCGTCGCCGCCGGAGAAGCCACCGGGGATGAATATGATCTGGCTCTGGTCGATCTTCTCCGCGAAGGCCTGGGCGGACTCGGCCACCGCCTGGGCGGACATGTTGCGGATCACCATGACCTCGGGTTCGGCCCCGGCCTTGATGAACGCGCGGGCGGTGTCGTATTCGCAGTTGGTGCCGGGGAACACCGGGATCAGCACCCGGGGCCGGGCCACCTTGATGGCAGGCGCGACCCGCTTTTCAGCAGCATAATTGAACGCCTGGGGCTTGTCGTAGGTCTTTTTCACGGTGGCCGGGAACACCTCGTTCAGTCGGCCCTCGTACAGCGCCTCCAGCTCGTCGGCGGGGATGCTGACGCCGCCGCACGTGAACGCGCGCTCAGCCGTGGTCTCGCCGATCACGTCCGCGCCGTCAGAGGCGTACTCCACCAGGAAGCTGCCGTAGACGGGGGTGAACAGGTCCACGCCCTCACGGAAGGTCACGCCGAAGCCCTCGCCGAGGGCCATGCGGAACGCCGCGGAGGCCGCGCCGCCCTTGCCCACCGCCCAGGCGGTGAGGATGGAGCCGTCCTTGAGGCCCGCGTCCACCTTCGCAAACAGCGCCTTCTGGCTCACCGGGTCGGGGGTGCCGTTCGCGCGATAGTCGGGCTTCAGCCAGCCGATCTTCGAGCCGGCCCTCTTGAACGCGCCGGACTTGAGGTTCCCCGCCGGGCAGACGCCCACGGCGAAGGACACCAGCGTCGGCGGCACGTGGATATCCTCGAAGGAGCCGGACATGCTGTCCTTGCCGCCGATGGCCGCCGCGCCGAAGTCCAGCTGCGCGTCCAGCGCGCCCAGCAGCGCCGACAGGGGCTTGCCCCAGGCGGTCTGGCTGTTCATGCGCTCGAAGTACTCCTGGAAGGTCAGGTGCACGTTGTCGGTGCCGTTGCCCACGGCCACCAGCTTGGCGATGGAATCCACCACCGCGAGATACGCGCCGCGATAGGGGCTCTTCTCGCTGATGGCCGGGTCGAAGCCGTAGGCCATCACGCTGGCGGTGTCGCTCTCGGTGCCCTCCACGGGCACGCGGCTGGCCATGGCCTGGGCCGGGGTCAGCTGGCGGCTGCCGCCGAAGGGCATCATCATGGACGAAGCGCCGTTGGTGCTGTCGAAGCGCTCGGCCAGGCCCCGCTGGGAGCAGGTGTTCAGGTCGGAGACGGCGGCCTTCATGCCCTCGGCAAAGTCCATCATCAAGGCGGTCTGCGCCTTGTCCTGGGCCTTCACCACCACGTCGGTGTGCTTCGGGGCGCCGTTGGAATTGAGGAAGTCGCGCTTGACATCCACGATGGTCCGGCCGTTCCAGTGCATCACCAGCCGGGGGCTCTCGGTGACGGTGGCCACCACGGTGGATTCGAGGTTCTCGGAATCCGCCAGCGCCATGAACGCGGCCACGTCCTTCTCCTCCAGCACCACGGCCATACGCTCCTGGGATTCGGAGATGGCCAGCTCAGTGCCGTCCAGGCCCTCGTACTTGCGGGGCACGCGGTTCAGGTCGATGTCCAGTCCGTCGGCCAGTTCGCCGATGGCGACCGACACGCCGCCCGCGCCGAAGTCGTTGCAGCGCTTGATCATGTGCACGGCGTCGGGATTGCGGAACAGCCGCTGCAGCTTGCGCTCCTCGGGAGCGTTGCCCTTCTGGACCTCCGCGCCGCAGGTCTCGAGGGAAGCCTCGGTGTGGGCCTTGGAGGAGCCCGTCGCGCCGCCGCAGCCGTCGCGGCCCGTGCGGCCGCCCAGCAGGATCACCTTGTCGCCGGGGGCAGGCACCTCGCGCCGCACCTCATAGGCCGGGGCCGCGCCCACCACCGCGCCGATCTCCATGCGCTTGGCGGCATAGCCGTCGTGGTAGATCTCTTCAACCAAACCTGTGGCCAGGCCGATCTGGTTGCCATAGGAGGAGTAGCCCGCCGCCGCGGTGGTCACCAGCTGGCGCTGGGGCAGCTTGCCCTTGATGGTGGCCTCCACCGGGCGGGTGGGATCCGCCGCGCCGGTGACGCGCATGGCCTGGTACACGTAGCCGCGCCCGGACAGCGGGTCGCGGATCGCGCCGCCGATGCAGGTAGCCGCGCCGCCGAAGGGCTCGATCTCCGTCGGGTGGTTGTGGGTCTCGTTTTTGAACAGCAGGAGCCACTTTTCGGTTTTGCCGTGCACGTCCACATCCATCTTGATGGTGCAGGCGTTGATCTCGTCGCTCTCATCCATGTCGGTCAGGATGCCGCGGGCCTTCAGCACCTTCGCGCCGATGGTCGCGATGTCCATCAGGCACACGGGCTTGGTGCGGCCAAGCTCGTCCCGCACGGCCAGATAGCGCTGATAGGCTTCCTCCACATCCTTGTCCTCGAAGGTCACATTGCCCAGCTCGGTCAGGAAGGTGGTGTGGCGGCAGTGGTCGGACCAGTAGGTGTCGATCATGCGGATCTCGGTCAGCGTGGGATCGCGGTACTCGGACCTGAAGTATTCCTGGCAGAAGGCGATGTCCGCCGCGTCCATGGCGAGGCCGTACTTCTTGATGAAGTCCCTGAGTTCATCCCCGGAATAGCCGATGAAGCCGGTCATGGTCTCCACGGTCTCGGGGATGGCGAACTTGGTCTTGAGGGTCTCCACCGTCGCCAGGGACGCCTCGCGGCGCTCCACGGGGTTGATGACGTGGCGCTTCACGGCGGCGATGTCCTGTTCGGACAGCTCGCCCTCCAGGATGTACACCGTGGCGGTGCGCACGTCCGGGCGGTCGCACTGCACCAGCAGCTGGATGCACTGGGCCGCGGAGTCGGCGCGCTGGTCGAACTGGCCGGGCAGATATTCCGCCGCGAACACACAGCCGGTATACTCGGGCATGTCATAGCTCACGGCGTCCAGCATGGGCTCGGAAAACACGTTGGGCACGGCCTTCTCAAACACCGCTTCGTCGATGTTCTCCACGTCGTAGCGGTTGATGATCCTGACGCCCGTCAGGCCCTTGATGCCCAGGAAGGATTTCAGTTCGCCGTACAGCGCGCTGGCCTCGTGGTCGAAGCCGGGCTTCTTTTCAACGTATACGCGATAGACCATTGTGAAGTCTCCTTGCTTATGATTCGTAGGGGACGACAACTTGGAAGTTGTAGGGCTGAAGCCCAGGGAAAAGGGATAAGGGAAAAGGGAAAAGGAATAGTGACTGCCGCACAGAGAATCAATCCTTTGATACAAAGGCGGAGAGGTTGTTCCTTTCACGAAATGCTTTGTTTTACGGTATGTTTGAGGGTTACGGCCTCTCAGTCATCGACTACGTCGGTGCCAGTTCACCTGAGAAGTGAATCAAGAAGGTTACGCTCCTGCGTGGCAACTACTTTTCCTTTTCCCTTTTCCCTGTTCCCTTTTCCCTGACTCTTACAAATCCCAAGTTATCTCCCACTCATTATTTCCCTTCCAGTATCCCCAACGCCCGCTTGCCGATGTCGTGGCGCAGCATCATGCCGTCCCAGTGGATCTCGGCAGCGGCCCTGTAGGCCTTTTCGATGGCGTTTTCAAGGGTATCGGCGGTGCAGGACACGCCCAGCACGCGGCCGCCGGCGGTGACGTATTCGCCCTTGTCGTTGAGGGCGGTGCCGCTGTGGTAGACCTGTGCCATCTGGTCGGCGCTGCCCATGGAAATGACCTTGCCCTTTTCGTACTTGCCGGGATAGCCGCCGGAGGCCAGCATCACGCAGCAGGCCGCGCCGTCGGAGAACTCCACGGGGGTGCCTTCAAGGGTCTCGTTCTCCACGGCCCGCATGATGGTCAGCAGGTCGGATTTGAGCAGCGGCAGCACCACCTGGGTCTCGGGGTCGCCGAAGCGGCAGTTGTACTCGATCACCTTGGGGCCGTCCTTGGTGACCATCAGCCCGAAGTACAGGCAGCCCTTGAAGGGGCAGCCCTCGGCGTTCATGGCGGCGACGGTGGGCAGGAAGATCTCCTTCATGCATCGCTCGGCCACCTCGGGGGTATAGCAGGGGTTGGGCGCGATGGTGCCCATGCCGCCGGTGTTCAGGCCGGTGTCGTTGTCCCCGGCGCGCTTGTGGTCCATGGAAGACACCATGGGTTTGACCACATGGCCGTCGGTGAAGGCCAGCACGGAGACCTCGGGGCCCTCCAGGAACTCCTCGATCACGATGCGGCTGCCGGACGCGCCGAACACGCTCTCCACCATGGCGGCGGTGACGGCGGCCTCGGCGTCCTGGCGGCTAAAGCAGATCACCACGCCCTTGCCCAGGGCCAGGCCGTCGGCTTTGACCACCAGCGGCAGCGGAGCGTCCTTGACGTACTCCAGTGCGGCCTTCGGATCGTCGAACACCTCATAGGCCGCGGTAGGGATGCCGTATTTCTTCATCAGGTCCTTGGCGAACACCTTGCTGGCCTCGATGCGGGCGGCCCTGGCGTCCGGGCCGAAGCAGGGAATGCCCAGCGCGTGAAGCCTGTCCACGCAGCCCAGCGCCAGCGGGTCGTCCGGCGCCACCACGGCGAAATCCACCGGGTTGGCCCTGGCGTATTCCACGATGGCGTCGATGTCCGTGGCCTTGATCGGCACGCAGGTCGCGTCCTGCGCGATGCCCGCGTTGCCCGGCAGCGCGACGATCTGGGTGACCTCCGGGTTTTCCTTCAATTTGCGGATGATGGCGTGCTCGCGCCCGCCGCCGCCGACGACCAGTATCTTCATGGTCTCTCCTCCCCTGCCTGCAGGCAAAAGTGTCCTTCCAGTATGGCCAGCGTTTCCTTCGGCGGGCGGGCATCGTCCCGCTTCAGCACAAAAAAGCCGCTGTCCTCGTATCTTCGATAGTTTTCCGGGCTGTTGATGCGCGCCAGGATCGCGCGATAGTTTGCCAGCGTCGCCTCCGGGTCCTCCGACTCCAGCATCCGCTGGTACAAAAACTGTTTCTCCGCGTCCGGGCGGTCGAAGAAGCGATTCACGGACACAATCGGGTCCGCGAGCATCACCGCGACGCGGCGGTAGTCGGAGATCTCCCACAGGACCTCCAGCGGGATGTTGGTGTCCACGAACACCTTCCGCCCGCCCTCCGTGCGCCGGATCAGCTCCACCAGCTCCAGCGAAGCGCCTTCCTCGGCGCAGCCCTCGATCCATGCCGCGTACTGCTCCGGCGTCCGGTTCACGAACTCCTGCCAGCCGGACATGGTCTGGAAATAACAAAGGTTCGGCTGGCACTCTCTGTCGACCAGCCCGAACAGCTTTTCGTTGTAGTTTTCCCCGCACCAGACGCCGCCGTGCTTCTCGGCCAGCATGCGCACCATGGTGGACTTCCCCGCGTAGGCCGTGCCCGTGATGAAGTACACGTTCTCAAGCAGCCGCCGCAGGATGTTGTCTTCGATATTCATGGTACCTACCCATGTCCGGGCTCCCAAAGACCGGCTTCTCGGCCTCTCACCGACCGCACCGATGTCAGCATCGTCACAGCCGGGAATTGTGGGGCCGAAAGGCCGCGCTTTGAGAGCCCGGATAAGCGAGCCCTTCATGTTCAGAGTTCAGAGTTGAGAGTTGAGAGAAAGTCAGCCGCGCGAGAATCGAATTTTGATCTATATCATCTGTTCCCGCGAAAAGCCCAAGTTTTATGGCAGACAAAGTATCTTCCTTCGCCCTTCGGCACTCTTTATCTTAACTCTTCACTCTTAACTCTAAACTCTCGCTTTAGTGGTGGAACAGCCTGATCCCGGTGAAGGCCATGGCCATGCCGAACTCGTCGCACTTGGCGATCACCTGGTCGTCGCGGATGGAGCCGCCGGGCTGGGCGATGCAGGTCACGCCGCTGCGCTTGGCGCGCTCGATGTTGTCGCCGAAGGGGAAGAAGGCGTCGCTGCCCAGCGCCACGCCGGTCACGGTGTCCAGCCAGGCCCGCTTCTCCTCCCGGGTCAGCGGCTCGGGGCGGCGGGTGAACAGGCGCTCCCAGCGGCCCTCGCCCAGCACGTCCTCCCAATCCTCGGAGATGTACACGTCGATGGCGTTGTCGCGGTCGGGACGGCCGATGTCCTCCCGGAAGGGCAGGTTCAGCACCTTCTCGTGCTGGCGCAGGTGCCAGTTGTCCGCCTTGCCGCCCGCCAGGCGGGTGCAGTGGATGCGGCTCTGCTGGCCGGCGCCCACGCCGATGGCCTGGCCATCCTTGGCGAAGCAGACGGAGTTGGACTGGGTGTACTTCAGCGTGATCAGCGCCACCAGCAGATCGCGCTTCTCGGCGTCGGTCAGCGTCTTCTTGGCGGTCACCACATTGGCGAGCATCTCCTCGTCGATCTTCAGCGCCTGGCGGCCCTGCTCGAAGGTGATGCCGAACACCTGCTTGCGCTCGATCTCAGCGGGCACATAGGCGGGGTCGATCTTGATGATGTTGTAGCCGCCCTTGCGCTTCTCCTTCAGCACGGCCAGCGCCTCGTCGGTGTAGCCGGGGGCGATCACGCCGTCGGAGACCTCGTGGCGGATCAGCTGGGCCGTGGGCAGGTCGCACACGTCGGACAGGGCGATGAAGTCGCCGAAGGAGGACATGCGGTCCGCGCCGCGGGCCCGGGCATAGGCGCAGGCCAGCGGGGAGAGCTCCATGTCCTCGGGCACGAAGTAGATCTTCCGCAGCACATCGCTCAGCGGGTTGCCGATGGCCGCGCCCGCGGGGCTGACGTGCTTGAAGGACGCCGCGGCGGGCATGCCGGTGGCCGCCTTCAGCTCACTGACCAGCTGCCAGCTGTTCAGCGCGTCCAGGAAGTTAATGTAGCCGGGCCTGCCGCTGAGCACCTCCAGGGGCAGCTCGCCGCCCTCGAGGAAGATGCGGGAGGGCTTCTGGTTGGGGTTGCAGCCGTACTTCAGTTGAATCTCATGTGCCATGATGAACCCTCCGTCAATGGTTGGCGTTGATGATGAAGGCGTCGCTCTCGCCGGTGGCGAGGTCGCGGGTGCAGACCCACAGCGACACGCGGTTGTCGGCGTTCAGGCCGTTCCACAGCTCCCCGGCGATCTCGGAGGCGCTCCCGTCGCCGATGGCCACGGTCTCCGGGTCTCCCACGAAGCTGGGAATGGGCTTGCCGTCCTTCAGATAGGTGTGCAGGAAGTAGCCCTTGCCCGCCTCCACCTTCTCGTACTCCCAGAACACCCGGTGGCAGCAGCTGCCCTCGGCGTCCCCGGCGCGCAGGATGCCCATGTCCAGGCTGAAATCGCCGTCCGCGAAGGTGGCCATGGCGCTCACGCGGGGGGTGAAGTTCGGGGCGTCCGGCTCGAAGGTACGCTCCCGCAGGGCCTCGGCGAAGGTCGCGCCGTCGCCGACATACTCGTAGATCGTGTCAGTCTGGTCGCCGTTGGTAACGATCACCTTGTCGTCGATCTCCCGCACGGGCCAGTAGATGATCAGGCTGGGATCCTCCATCTTCGACGGATCAAAGGCCTCGGTGCGAAGCCCCGAGGGCTCCTTCACGAACACGCGGTTGCGGCTGTTTACGCTGCGGCCCATGATGAAGTAGGCCATCACGGCCCGGCGGCCGTCCGCGCTCTTGCCCACAATGATGCCCCGGCCCGGATAGGTCGTCGCGCCGACGGCCTGCGCTGCGGATTGAATCATAGGAAAACCTCCTTAGAATAATCGAACAATTGTTGGGACAATGTCAGTATCCGGATTGCCGCTGCGTTTTCAACCGATCATCCGATATGGCACGGCAGCAACCATTCCTGTTCCCTGTCCCCTTTTCCCTAAACCGGATTTTGCGAAGCAAGACCCAGCTCCCTTGCCACCTCTTCCGCCGCCTTCGGTAGCAGGATCCACTCGGCCTGCTCCATCACCCGGCGCTGGAGCACCTCCGGGGTGTCCCCCGGCAGGATCTCCACGGCCTTCTGGGCGATGATGCGCCCGCCGTCGGGAATCTCGTTCACGTAGTGCACCGTCGCGCCGGTCACCTTCACGCCGTAGTCCAGCGCCGCCTGGTGGACCCGCAGCCCGTAGAAGCCCTCCCCACAAAAGGAGGGGATCAGGGACGGGTGCACGTTGATGATCCGCTCCGGGAAGTTGGCCACGAAATCCGCGGACAATATGGCCATGAACCCGGCGAGGATCAGCATGTCGATGCGCTTTTCCCGCAGGATCTCCAGCAGCCGCGCCTCGAAGTCGCGCCTCGGCTCCCCCTTGGCCCGCAGGCACAGGGCGGTCTCGATGCCCGCCCGCTTCGCCCGCTCCAGGGCGAAGGCCTCCGCGTTGTTGGAGACCACCAGCGCCAGCTCCCCGTGGGGAAGCTCGCCCCTGGCCGCGGCATCGATCAGCGCCTGCAGATTCGTGCCTCCGCCGGACACCAGCACCGCGATGCGCGTCCTCATACCAGCGCCACCCGCTCGTCGCCGGGCACGACCTCGCCGATGATCCGCGCGTCCTCGCCCGCCTCGCGCAGCACGCTCACCGCGCGGTCCGCCTCCGCGGCGTCCACGGCGACGCACATGCCGATGCCCATGTTGAAGGTGTTGTACATGTCCCGCATGGGAATGTTGCCCGCGCTGGCAATGCGGTCAAACAGCGGGTGCCCGCCGATGCGTTTCAGCTCGATACAGGCCGTCAGCCCCTCTGGCAGGCTCCTCGGAATGTTCTCGTAGAAGCCGCCGCCGGTGATGTGGCTGACGGATTTCACCGTCACCGCCTCCGCCAGCTTCAGGATGGGCTTGACGTAGATCCGGGTGGGGGTCAGCAGCGCCTCGCCCAGGGTGGTTCCCAGATCGTCGCAGTAGAAGTCCAGGCCGCCATTCTCCACGTCGAACACCTTGCGCACCAGCGAGAAGCCGTTGCTGTGCACGCCGGAGGAAGGCAGGCCAATCAGAGCGTCCCCGGCACTGACGGTGTCCGGCTTGAACAGCTTGTCCCGGTCCACCACGCCCACGGAGAAGCCCGCCAGGTCGTACTCGTTTTCGGGATAGAAGCCGGGCATCTCGGCGGTCTCGCCGCCGATCAGCGCGCAGCCCGCCTGCACGCAGCCCTCGGCCACGCCGGAAACGATCTGCGCAATCTTCTCCGGCACGTTCTTGCCGCAGGCGATGTAGTCCAGGAAGGTCAGCGGCTTCGCGCCGCAGCACACGATGTCGTTGACGCACATGGCCACGCAGTCGATGCCCACGGTGTCGTGCTTGTCCATCAGGAAGGCCAGCTTCAGCTTGGTGCCCACGCCGTCGGTGCCGCTCACCAGCACGGGGCGGGTCAGGCCGGTCATGTCCAGCTCAAACAGCCCGCCAAAGCCGCCGATGCCGGACACCACCCCAGGGATGTTCGTCCGGGCGATGTGCCGCTTCATCAGCTCCACGGCCCTGTAGCCCGCCGTGATGTCCACGCCTGCCGCGGCATAGCTTTCAGATCTCGATATGTTCTTCGCCATATAAATCTCCTCAAATAAGAGTTGAGAGTGAAGAGTTAAGAGTGGAGATTGAATTGTGGATCAATCCATTCCAGACAGGGTCTTGGTCGTCGCCGTCAGGATTTTGCGGATTTCCACCGCATCTTCCTGTATACTGTTATACTCTTCTTGGCTGATAAACCCAGTATCCATCAGCAGCTCTATCCAGTACTGTGTCTCAGCGCATTCCTTAAGAGCTATGTAGACCTTTGCTCCAAAGTCCTTCTTGCTGATCGCACATTCAGCCTCAGCCAGATTTGCGCCGATGGCAGTTCCGCTTCTCAGCAGCTGTTTGGATAATACATATTCCTTTTTCTCATCACAGAGATAAGAATATAGCTTGACAATTCGGATGGCAAACCGCTTGCTCTTGTCAAACCCCGCGCCTATCTGTTTGCTCCATCTTTCTTGACTCTCAACTCTAAACTCTTAACTCTGAACTCTACTCATCGATTCCGCGTTCGAACCGGGTCTTGTCCGGCTTCCTGGGCGGGGTGCAGGGGTACTTGCCGTCAAAGCAGGCAGTGCAGAATCCAGTGGTGTTCTCCGCCAGCTTGTGGGCGTTTTCGCAGGACAGGTAGCCCAGCGAATCGACGCCGATGATCTGCCGGACCTCCTCCACGGTGCGGTTCCAGGCCACCAGGTTCTCCTGGCTGTCCACATCCGTGCCGAAGTAGCAGGGGTACAGGAACGGCGGCGCCGAGGAGCGCATGTGCACCTCGGTGGCCCCGGCGTCCCTCAGCAGCTGCACGATGCGGGCACAGGTGGTGCCGCGCACGATGCTGTCGTCCACCAGCACCACGCGCTTGCCCTTCACCGTGGCGGAGACGGGGTTCAGCTTGATGCGCACCTTGTTCTCCCGGTCGGACTGGGTGGGCTGTATGAAGGTGCGGCCGATGTACTTGTTCTTGATAAAGCCGATGCCGTAGGGAATGCCGGAGGTCTTGGCGTAGCCGATGGCCGCGTCCAGGCCGCTGTCCGGCACGCCGATGACCACGTCCGCGTTCACCGGGTGCTCAAGCGCCAGGAAGCTGCCGGCCCGCTGCCGGGCCATGTGCACGCTGCTGCCGTCCACCACGGAGTCCGGCCGCGCGAAGTAGATGTACTCAAACACGCACAGCGACTTCTCGCACTCGCCCACGTGGCTCTCGTCGCTGCGCAGGCCGTTCTTGTCCACGATGACCACCTCGCCGGGCTTTACGTCCCGCAGGAAGGTGGCGCCCACGGCGTCCAGCGCGCAGGTCTCTGAGGCGAAGATCACGCTGCCGTCCGGCCGGCTGCCGACGCACAGTGGATGGAAGCCGTGGGGGTCGCGGGCCGCGATCAGCTTCGTGGAGGACATCACCACGAAGGAATAGGCGCCGTCCAGGTGATCCATCGCCCGGCTGACCGCCTCCTCGATGGAGGCGGAGCGCAGCCGCTCCCGAATGATGATGTGGGCGATGATCTCGGAATCGCTGGTCATGTGGAAGATGGAGCCGCTCAGCTCCAGCTCCTCCCGCAGCTCGCTGGCATTGGTCAGCGAACCGTTGTGCACCAGGGACATCAGGCCCTTCACGTGGTTGACCACGATGGGCTGGGCGTTCTGCACCGGGTTGATGCCCGCCGTACCGTAGCGCACGTGGCCCACGGCCATGTTGCCCTTGCCGAGGTAGTCCATCTCGTCCTTGGAGAACACTTCCTCCACCAGGCCCGCGTCCTTGTGGGTGCGCAGGCGGCCCCGCTCGTTCACGGTGATGCCCGCGCTCTCCTGGCCACGGTGCTGCAGCGCGAACAGCGCGTAGTAGCAGTCGGAGGCCACGTCTATGACCTTGGGATTATAGATGCCGAATACGCCGCATTCCTCATGGATATTGCTCATACGAATACCTTTCGCTCCTTTGAAGGTTGGAAAAAACAAGACCCGTTACTTTGGCGAGGCGGGACACTCCAATCCAAAACAGCTATCTGACTGTTGCCCGCTGCCTCTTGCCTGTTGCCTTCTGAATCACTTCCCGGTCAGCCGCCGCATGACCTCCTGATAGGCGTCCTCGACGCCGCCCAGGTCCCTGCGGAAGCGGTCCTTGTCCAGCTTTTCGCCGGTGTCCTTGTCCCAGAAGCGGCAGGTATCGGGGCTGATCTCGTCGGCCAGCACGATGGTGCCGTCGGGAAGGCGTCCAAACTCCAGCTTGAAGTCCACCAGGGTGATGTTCAGCTTCAGGAAGTAGTCCTTCAGCACCTCGTTCACCTTGAAGGCGTAGCGCTCGATGGTGTCGATCTCCTCCGCCGTGGCCAGCTTCAGCGCCAGCGCGTGGTAGCGGTTCAGCAGCGGGTCGCCCAGGTCGTCGTTCTTGTAGGAGAACTCGATGGTCGGCGCGTCGAACACGATGCCCTCTTCCACGCCGTAGTGCTTGGCGAAGCTGCCCGCGGAGATGTTGCGGATGATGACCTCCAGCGGCACGATGGAGACCTTCTTCACCAGCGTGTCGCGGTCGCTCAGCTCCTTGACGAAGTGGGTGGGCACGCCGTGCTGCTCCAGCATCTGCATCAGCATGTTGCTCATGCGGTTGTTGATCGCGCCCTTGCCGGCGATGGTGCCCTTCTTCAGGCCGTTGAAGGCGGTGGCGTCATCCTTGTAGGAGACGATGTACAGGTTGTCGTCGGAAGTCGCGTAAACCTTCTTGGCCTTGCCCTCGTAGAGCTGCTTCAGCTTTTCCATGGTCATTTTCCTCCCAATTTCTATATGGCTTGTGTGTTTGGTGATCAAAGGTTGCTGTATTCCGCAGAAATGCGCGCGTCCTTCTCCAGCGACTTCGCCGTCTGCGCCGCGCGATACGCCGCCAGCCGTTCGGTCAGCGCCTCGTCCGACAGGGCGATGATCTGCGCCGCCAGCAGCGCCGCGTTGGTCGCGCCGTCGATGGCTACCGTGGCCACCGGCATGCCCGAGGGCATCTGCACCGTGCTCAGCAGCGCGTCCAGGCCGTCCAGCGTGGAGGACTTCATCGGAACCCCCACCACCGGAAGGATCGTGTTCGCCGCCATGGCGCCCGCCAGGTGGGCCGCCTTGCCCGCCGCCGCGATGATCACGCCGTAGCCGTCGTCCTTCGCGCCCTTGGCGAACTGCGCCGCCGCCTCCGGCGTGCGGTGGGCGGAGAGAATCCGCACCGCGTAGGGAATGCCCAGGTCCTTCAGCGTCTGCATCGCGCCTTCCATGGCCTTCAGGTCGCTGTCGCTGCCCATGATAATGGCTGCCTTTTTCATACTGCTCATCCTCCGCGCCTCAGGGCCCGCCGCTTTCATCATCCCCGATGAAAAATACAGGACAACCCCTCCTTGGGATTGCCCGCCGGACGGCCATCGCGGCGCGCCTCCTTTGAGTTTATCTTCCTGAACAGTATAGTCCCGAAGCCTCGGTCAAGTCAATATCAAAAGCGAATATTTAACTTCGTCCTGAAACGAACGTTCGTTATAATCCGAACATTCATCTCAAAACTTAATGTTTTTTGTCCGCATTTCTCAAATAACCGAACATTCAACCTTTTCGCAAGAAAATACAGTTCATCCCTCGTTTCCCTTGGAACAGCCTTATTTTTTTTAGTTGGATTCGCCAATTATCGCCGTCAAAATGTGACATTGCCGGAAAGCACATTAAGCATATTGCCCAATTCTCAACATTCGCCATTTGTATATTCATTCATTGAAATTTCATTTATATGCACAGATGACGCCCATTCCCAGGGGACCGACGCCTCCATCCTCCGGGCGGCGCAATGAAAAATTAATGCGGTTCAGGCAAAACGAGCGATCCCGTAGGTAAACTTCCCGTGTTCAACTTGAAACATTCTATGAACATTCCGCGCCATCGCATTGACAGCCTCAGCGCCGGAGGGTACAATACGCACAAAGGAGCGAAGAAACCCATGATCGATACGCGCCGCAGGCGGCTTTCCTGGCTGTTCGCGCTGGTTCTGCTGGCAGAGCTGGCGCTGTTGTGCTGTGCCTCGGCCCAGGTCGCCTGCCACTGCTGCCCGAAGCACGGCCGCTGTGCCATCTGCGAATGCCTGCGGGCGGAGGGGCGGCAGTTCCGCCTCGCCCTTCCCGTAGCGATCCTCGCGCTGCTGGCCGCCTGTGCCGCCGCGCCGCTGCCGGCGGCCACGGCACGCTCCTTCACACTCTTTTCCCTCCGCGTGCGCCTGAACGATTGACGCCTCCGCCGGTCTCTTCCGGCAAGCGGCAACCACGCGCACAATATTAGGAGGAACATCATGATCACCACGCGAGATCTGCGCATGCGCTTTTCAGACGGCACCGCCATCCGCTATGACGACCTGCGCTTCGAGGACGGCAAGTCCTACGCCCTGCTGGGGGCCTCCGGCTGTGGAAAGACCACGCTGCTGAACCTGCTGGCAGGCATTCTCATCCCCGCCGGGGGCGAGATTCAGATCGACGGCCGGAGCACCTCCGGCTGGACGCAAAAGGCCCGCGACGCATACCGCATCGCCCACATCGGCTGTGTCTTCCAGGACTTCAAGCTGTTGGAGGAGATGACCGTCGCGGACAACATCAGCCTGCTGCGCCTGGAGGGCGTGGACGTCTCCGGCATGGACGCCCTGCTGGACCGGCTGGGCATCCTGCGGCTGAAGAAGCGCCGGGTGCAGCGGCTCTCCGGCGGCGAAAAGCAGCGCGTCGCCATCGCCCGGGCGCTCATCAAGCACCCCGCCCTCATCCTCGCCGACGAGCCCACCGGCAACCTGAACTTCGAGACCGGCGAGGCCGTCGTGGCCCAGCTGATCGAAAACATGGGCGCGGGCACGCTGATCACCGTCACCCACGACGACCGCCTGGCGCCCCGCTTCGACTGCGTCATGGACATGAACGCCATCGCCCACTTCGAGTCCGGAAGGGAGGCGGATGCCCGTGCTTAGGTTCGCGCTAAAGAGCATGGCCGTCCGCAAGGCGAAGCTGATCATGACGGCGCTTTCCGTCATCATCACCGCCAGCGTGGCCCTGATGGCCTACAACATCTCCACCCAGGTCTCCGAGGGCATCGTGAACACCGCCGCGAAGTACGACATGATCATCGGTCCCTCAGGCAGCGCCACCCAGCTGGCGATGAACACCATGTTCTTCACCGACAAGCCCCTGGGCACCATCCCCTATTCGGTGGTGGAGGACCTGCAAAACAGCGGCCTGGTGAACCAGGCCATCCCCTTCAGCATGGGCGACAGCTACAATGCCGCCCCCATCGTGGGCACCGACGCCGCCCTGCTCGCGGACAAGCCCCTGAAATCCGGCGCCATGTTCGCCCAGGCCATGGAGGCCGTGGTGGGCTATGACGTGGCCCGGCAGTACGGCCTCTCCCCCGGGGACAGCATCGTCACCTCCCACGGCCTCGGCGGCAGCGGCGAGGCCCACGCCGCCTCCCCCCTCCGCGTCACCGGCGTGCTGGCCCGCACCAACACCGCCTACGACACCGCCGTGTTCACCCCCATTTCCACCATCTGGGCCCTTCACGACCACGAAGACGAGGATCATGACGCGGATCAGGGCGAGGCCCTCGTCGAAGGGCAGGCAGCCGAAGGCGATCACGCAGACGCCCACGGCGATGACAGTCCCGCCGGCGCCGGCGTCCATGGCGACCACGGCCACGCCGAGGAGGGCGAGATCTGCGCGGTGCTGGTGCGCTCCACCGGCTTCAACGCCTGGTCCCGGCTCTCCGCCATCTACGGCGGCGATTCAAACTACCTGGCCATCAACCCCAACACGGTGCTGCGGGAGGTCATGGACAACGTGGACCTCAGCCGCCGGATCGTCTACATCCTCTGCGCCGTGATCCTGGTGATGAACCTGTTCGTGGTGTCGGTCATCGCGCTGCTGAATATGGTCGATTCCCGCCGGGAGATCTCGCTGATGCGCCTGATCGGCATCAGCATGAAGAAGATCAACCGCCTCTACCTGATCCAGAACGCCCTCGCGGGCCTCGCCGCTGCGGCCCTGTCCCTGGGCCTTTCCCGGCTGTGCCTGCTGGCCATCCGGCGCTTCGTCGCGAGCATGGGCATCGTGCTGGACGCCGCCCGGATCTATCCCATGGAGTGGGTCATCCTGCTGGCGGTGTTCCTGCTCAGCATCCTCCCCACAGCGGTCTGCACCCACAGCATGTCCCGCCGGGCCACGCTGGAAGCCTGACGTTCCTTCCTATCCCAATCTCAAAGTGAGGTAAACATGAAAAAGCTCATCGCACTGGCCCTCGCGCTGGTCCTCGCCGCCGCCCTGCTCTCGGGCTGCGGCAAGGGCTCCGCCGAGGCGCAGCCCCTCAGCTTCGCGGAATCCGCGAGCCTGGACACCATCAAGGCCCTGAACGGCAAGCAGGTCACCCTCACCGGTTACATGGCCACCCTTTCACCCCTCAGCGGCGCGTACATCTACCTGATGAACCTGCCCTACCAGAGCTGCCCCTTCTGCGTGCCCAACACCCAGCAGCTGGCCAACACCATGGCGGTCTACGCGGCAAAGAACGCCAAGTTCACCTACACAGACCGGCCCGTCCGCATCACGGGCCGCATGGAGGTGGGCGATTTCAGCGATGAATACGGCTACACCTACAACTACCGCATCGTGGACGCCAGCTATGAGACCGTGGACCTCTCCGAAATCTCCTCGGACTACGCCCTCTACAACGCCCTGGCGGAGGACGGCGTCATCGCCGACGTGAATGCCATGTTCGATTACCTGCTGTTCATCTGCCAGTGGACGGAGTACCAGGGCGGCTACACCGACGAAAACGGCAACCAGCTCTCCTACTATCTCTATCCCGGCGACGTCGAGAACGCCCTGGCGGACGACAGCGCCTACGGCTACGCTGCCCAGGCCTCCGCGGACTACTACCCGGGCCTGATCCGCCGGGTCAGGGCGGTCAGCGCCGACGGGCTCGAGGACCTCGTGGCCATCCTGGAATCCGCCCAGGCGGTGGAGCAGCGCGCCCGCGCCGAGCTGGCCGACCAGCAGTACAGCTACGACGACGAGGCGGACAAGTACGAGCTGATCCACGGCCAGGAGCTCTCCGACCTGTTCTACGACGTCTATGGCCAGTTCTCCCAGTGGCTGACCCGGTATCAGCTGTAACAATCCTGCAGGATTGCCAGCGGGTCCCTGCAAAAACCGCTCTGTCTTCCGAATCACATACATTTCCAGGCATAAAGCACGGGCAGGCATCCCATTCGATGCCTGCCCGCGCCTTTTTATCGTTTGTTTATCCCGCCATATCAGCTTTCCCCTTTGGGGAAGGTGGCATGCGGCACAGCCGCAAGCCGGATGAGGTTCCCCCGTCCCGGCATTGCGCTCTTCCTCGCCCGACGTCAGCCGGCCAGCCGGATGCTGCCGATGATCCGCTTCAGCAGCGCCACGTCCTCCTCCGAGGGCTCCAGCGTCCGGTCGCTGTCGGCATTGCCCACATAGGCGAGGAACGACAGCTCACGGCCGTCCACCACCGTATCCGCACAGAAGTAGGGACCCTCGTCGTCCTCGGCGCTGAGCACCACGATGGGCACGCCGTTCGTCCACAGCGTTCCGAGGTACTTCGGATCGTCGTCCTCGTAATCCTCCATCAGGGCCACGACGCAGGCGTCCAGGCTGTCCTCGCTCACGCCGTCCCACAGCGCCTCGTAGTCCTCGTCCAGGTCGCCGAAGGCCGCGCACTCGATCACCAGCCCGACATCCGTGGGGGCCTCGAGCACGCCCAGCTCCTCATAGTCCTCGTCGGACCACAGGCTGCCGGTGTCCACGATCCAGTCTCCGGGAACCGAGAGCGTGTAGTAGCTCGTGGTGAACGCCTGGGTCAGCTCCTCGGCGCAGGCGCCTGCGGTCAGCGCCGCCGCCAGGGCCAGCGCCAGCAGTACCAATGTGACTCGCTTCATGTTCATACCTCCCACGGGATCCTCGCCCGATGTCATTCGTCGTCCCTTGAAATCGGCTGCAGGGAGAACTCAAAGGTGAATTCATCCGGCATGGCGTAGTGCTTGTCCAGCTTCGGCCCGCAGCTGTTGGAGCCGATGCCGTTCTGACGGTAGTCCAGGCAGAACACGGTCTTGCCCGAGGGCACGAGCTCGAAGTTGTGGGCCTTCTCGGTCAATTCCTCCTGGGTGAAGCGGGAGGCGTTGAAGCTGAACTCCTCGCCGGTCACCTCCAGGCCGCCCAACTCTCCGAACACGCACACGTAGTCGCAATTCCAGTGGCTACCGTTCTCCTGGGGCCGGATGTAGTCCTCGTACATGTTCTCCACCGTATCGCTGTACAGGTGCTTCACGCTGGCCCGGTGCTTGTCCTTGTAGCTCTCGAAGGGGCCGTAGCCGAAGTAGCGCACGTTCTTCACCACGCTGGGCAGGATCATCCGGATGCCGAAGCGCGGCAGGGGCGGCGCGTCGTCCCGACGGCGCACATGGATGCTGGCGTCGATCCTGCCGTTCATGTGCACGCGCCACACCGCGGTGCCCCGGGCGATGTTGGGCAGGTAGATCGCGCCGATGCTGAAGTCCTCCGTGATGACCACGTCGTCTCCGGCCTCCAGGCGAACGTCGTAGACCCGGGTCACGGCACGGTCATAGCCAAACCGCTGCCACTCCGCCTTCAGG
Source organism: Clostridia bacterium (assembly GCA_030530315.1). Classification (GTDB taxonomy): domain Bacteria; phylum Bacillota; class Clostridia; order Christensenellales; family Aristaeellaceae; genus UBA2862. The sequence continues at coordinate 21,975 of JAUMVG010000010.1, forward strand.
TACATGTCGTTGTCGGTGGGAGCGCGCCAGATGTTGTATTCCATCGGCGCGTGCAGCATGTGCAGCTGGTCGTAGTTCATGATGTCGAAGCAGCCCCGCTGCTTGTTGAACACGTAGCGGAAGTTCTCGCCCCGCAGGTTGATCACGCGCTCATCCTCCTGCACCTCCAGGGCCAGCACGCCCTCGGGATGCACCGGCGCGTCATACTTCTGGCGCCCCACCTGTTCGAAGCCCATCACCATTCCCGCGGGCACCAGGGGCCGGTCGTAGCGCTGGGCCATCTCGAAGTACACCGCGAAGGGCAGCTTCAGCCCCTGGGGCAGCTCCAGCTGGATCTCCCGCGCGCCGTGAGGCGGGATCTCCAGCAGCGCCTCCGGCACCTCGCCCCGGAAGATGTCCTTTCCGCCCCGGCGGACGGTGTAGCTGAGGGTGATGTGCTCGTTCAGCGGCGTGAAATCCAGCATGTTGCGAACCTTGAACACCCCCGCCTCCAGGTTGACCTCGCTGACGCGGGCGGGCCGGTTCACGTTCTTGAACTCCTTCAGGCCGGTGTGGGGCCTGCGGTCCGGATACACCAGGCCGTCCATGCAGAAGTTGCCGTCGTTGGGGAATTCCCCGAAATCGCCGCCATAGTAGTAGCGCCTGCGCCCGTCCGACGTGCGCCCCATGTCCACGGCGTGGTCGCACCATTCCCACACGAAGCCGCCGCAGTGGCCGTCGTGGCGCTCAAAGCAGTGGAAATAGTTCTCCAGGTCTCCGGGGCCGTTGCCCATGGCGTGGCTGTACTCGCAAAGGATGTAGGGCTTGTCGATTCTCCCCTCCTCGAAATAGCGGTCGATCTCCTCGATGGAGGGGTACATCCGGCTGTACAGGTCCAAGTTGTCGTGGTTGATCTCCTCTCCGGGCGGTGGAAATGAGGCCCGCTCGTAGTGGGTCAGGCGTGAGGGGTCGTAGGCCTTGGTCCAGCGCAGCGCCTCGTGCAGGTTCGCGCCCATGCCGGACTCGTTGCCCATGGACCAGATCACGATGCTGGGGCGGTTCTTGTCCCGCATCACGCTGTGCTGCACGCGGTCCAGTATCGCCTCGCAGAACTCCGGGTCCTGGGCGATGCGGTTGTAGTTTTCTTCCTTATACATGCCGTCGTGGAAGACCACGCCGTGGCACTCCAGATCGGCCTCCCCGATCAGGTAGAAGCCATAGCGGTCGCACATGCGGGAAAACAGCGGCGAATTGGGATAGTGGCTGGTGCGGATGGCGTTGACGTTGTGCTGCTTCATCAGCACCAGGTCCCGCAGCATGTGGTTCTCGTCCACGGCGGGACCCACCACCGGGTCGCTGTCGTGGCGGTTCACGCCCCGGAACTTCACGTTCTGGCCGTTGATGTAGACCACGCGGTTGCTCACGTGGATCTCCCGCAGGCCCACGAAGTCGGCGATGCGCTCGTTGCCGTAGCGCAGCACCAGCGTGTACAGGCTGGGGTTTTCCGCGTTCCACAGCTCCACCTCGTCCAGGTGGATGTCGATCCAGGCGTCATAGGTGCGCCCGCTGGCCACCGGGTCGCCCTGGGGATCGAACAGGTGGTAGTGCACCGAGTGGTTCTCCGGCGATTCGCCCCGCATTTGCAGATCGATGTGCAGGTTCGCGCTGCGCAGGTCCTGGGAGAGATAGGTGTGCACGAAGTAATCCCAGATGTGCCGGGGCTCGCGGCGCAGCAGGTACACGTCCCGGAAGATGCCGGACATGCGGAACTTGTCCTGGTCCTCCAGGTAGGTGCCATCGCACCACTTCAGCACCAGCACGGCGATTGCGTTCTTGCCCGGGTGCACGTAGTCGGTGATGTCAAACTCGCTGGTGGAGTGGGAAATCTGGCTGTAGCCCACCATCTGGCCGTTGATCCAAAGGTAGAAGCAGGAATCCACGCCCTCGAACACCAGCGTGCGGCGGCAATCCTCGTCGCTGTCCAGCTCGAAGGTGCGTCTGTACAGGCCGCAGGGATTCTGCACCGGCACGTAGGGCGGGTCATAGGGAATGGGATAGCGCACGTTGGTGTACTGATGCCGGTCGTAGCCGTGCATCTGCCACACCGAGGGCACGGGGATCACGTCCGCGGGCGCGTCGTCCGTCAGGGAATCCTCCGGCACATCCATCGGGCTGTCGAAATAGCGGAAGCTCCACTCTCCGTTCAGCGAGGTGAAGCGGTCGGACTCCTGTCGAACGTCCCGGCGCGCGTCCTCCATGTGCGAATAGGGCACGTAATAGGCCCTGTTGGGCAGGGTGTTGACGTGCAATACATGCAAATCCTCGTGATAACCCGGCAGCTTCATCGTCGTCATCCCTCCTGGTCGTTCTCCTGGTCCGTGTCTCCAGCGTCCGGGCGCAGCGTGCAGCCCGAAAGCTCGATGTATTCGCCCTCCGACAGGGTCAGCGTCACCGGCTCACGCAGCACCTCGATCCTGATCAGGCGGGCGTCGGTGCACAGTATCCCGGAATAGATGTTGTAATCGGAAAGGGGCGCCCGGTCCATCAGCTCCACCCGGTAGCTGCCCGGCTCCAGCTGGGTCCCCACCAGGTACGCGCCCTCCGGCGCCGTGCCGTCCGGCTGCTGCCGCCGGGGCTCCGCGCCCAGGGGCCACGCCTCCAGTTCCGTAAAGTTGACCCACTGGCCCTTCTTCAGGCGGATGTCGGCCTGGCCGGTGATCAGCTTGTGCAGCACCAGCGTGCCGTCAGCGGCGCCGTCCGCCCGAACCACCACGCTGGGAAACAGCGCGTCCGCGTTCTCCACCAGCGCGTAATCCCCTTCCGGCAGGTCCTCCCCCACCAGATAGCTGCCCGGCCCGAAGTGCCGCGCGCCCTCTGCCTTCTCCAGTTCCGCGATGCGCGCGTCCAATCGGTCCCGCAGCACGTAGAGCTCCGGCAGCGTCAGCCCGGAGAAGTCAAGCGAGGCCTCCGCCAGCGCGGCGCATCCCAGCGCCAGTATCATCAGCGCCAGCAACCCGGCGCGCCATCTGCTTCCCATAGCAACCTCCAAAACCGCCGGTGATCCCAGCATCTCGTTATCACAAATATACACGAACCGGCGCAAAATGTCAACAGTCGCGGGCAAAAGCAGGCGGATCGGGCCGCCTTCGGCCCAAAAAGCCGGCCGCCCGGCGCGCATCCGCCGGGCGACAGGCCATTCATCATGCAGTTTCAGTTATAATCCGTCACTCCTGCACCACCACGGTCGTGCCGGAGGGGCAGTTGTCGTAGATCCACTTGGCGGCCTCCAGGGGCAGGCGCACGCATCCGTGGGAGGCCCGATGGCCCAGTCCGCCGTCCCCGGGCTTGCCCTTGGGCTGGCTTACGGTGTTGGAGTGGAACAACACGCCGCCCACGATCTGGTAGGCCCACTTGGCGTAGCAGTGGAACTGCTTGAAGTAGTACCACTCGCCGCCGGCCTTGCCGCCGGCCTGGTAGGTGCCCAGAGGCGTGGGAGTGTCCTTCTTTCCGGTGGCGCACTTGTAGGTGTGGATCGGACCCTCATAGGTGGAGCCGGTCCACTTGCCCACGTACACCCGCTGGTCGCCCACGTCCACCACCAGCTTGTAGGGGAACACGTACTCCTCGCCCTCGAGGGCCTTGGTGGAGAACAGCACCCGCTGGGTCTGCTCGTCGGCGATGCCCGTCTCCTGCAGGCCGTTCTTGCGCTGGAAGTACTTCAATGCCATTTCAGACAACGCGCCAAAGGCGCCATCCGCCGCGTAGAGGTAGTTCAGCTGGTGAAGCCGCGTCTGGACCCTCAGCACCTCGTTGCCGGTATCGCCCTTCTTCACCGTCGTGCGGTAGATCTGGAAATCCCGGTCGCCGTCCACAAACTCCATCAGCGCGGGGGTGATGGTCGCGTCCGTGGCGGAGTTGTCCACCGGCACGTTCAGCGGCAGGTCGAACACCATGTCCATCTCGGCGAACATGCCCTCGGAGTTGAGCTCGGGCGTGGGAGAGGGCGTGGGCGTCACGCCGAACATCGGGTCAAAGTCATGTATGTATGCCTTGAACTGTATGATCGCCGCCTCCGTGCCGCTGCCGGAGACGCCGTCCACCTTGCCGCCGTAGAAGCCCCACAGGCCCAGCACGGACTGCACGCGGGTCACCTCGCCGCCGAACATGGTGCTGTCCTCCGAGGCGGGCACCAGCGTGGACAGGTCGGAAAACAGCAGTTGCTGGGTGGCCGCGTCGGCGATGCCGGTATCCTCCAGGTTGTTGTTGCGCTGGAAGGCGCGGACCGCCGTCTCGGTGTTCTGGCCGAACACGCCATCCGCCGCGTCCCGCAGGTAGCCCAGCTCGATCAGCCGGTTCTGCATGAACACGATGTAGGCCATGCTGTCCTCGCCGTCCCGGTCGCCCAGCTGCAGCGTGGGATACTGGCCGGCAGCCGCCGGGGCCTCCGCCTGAGGCTCACCCTGCGCGGCAGACTCCTGGCCGGCCTCCATGTTGCCGAACAGGGCCTCCTGGCCCGAGATGGCCCAGCCGCACTGGGGAACCGTCATCAGCAGAACAACCAGCATCAACACGCAAAACACGCGCCGCACTCGCATACGCACCTCCATCGGCGGCCAGCGCCGCCGTTCACACACATTCATACGGGCGGACAGAATCCGCCGCCTCAGTGCTACCATTATAGCGCCGCATTCCGCCAAATAAACGGCGATTCCTTTAAGTTTTGTAGTATAAATACCACTGATCGCGCGTCATTCCGCGGGCGCTTCCGTGGGCGCCTGGATCAGCACCTCGCCCGTCTCCACCACCTGGAAGCGGCAGCCGCCCAGCAGCAGCGCCGCCAGCAGCAGGACCACCGCCAACAGCGCCGCGCGCCTGCACGCGCCATTGCCTTTTTTCATGAAGGATACCTCCCCTGCCGCGAGAAAACCGCCGCAGCCGCCCGACAAGTCGGGAGACTGCGGCGGCTGCGGTCTGCCGTCGCGGATTACGCGAAGGGATTCTCGCTCTTGTAGTAGCAGCCCTTGGGCTGGTTGAAGGAGATCTTCTCGATGCCCAGATACTTGAGCACCTCGAAGATGGCCTTGCCGGCATGGCCGAAGGCCACGGCGCCGTGATGGGGATAGCCGTCCTCAATCAGCACATGGCGATAGAAGCGGTTCATCTCGGGGATGGCGAACACGCCGATGCCGCCGAAGGACTGGGTGGCCACGGGCAGGACCTCGCCCTCGGCGATGTAAGCCTGCAGCACGCTGTCCTTGTTGCCCTGGAGGCGATAGAAGGTGATGTCGCCGGGAGCGATGTCGCCCTCGAGGGTGCCGCGGGTGATGTCGGGCTCGCCGCCGCCCTCAAGGCCGCGGTTCATGATCAGCTGGTACTTCATCGTGCCGCAGCTGAGCCTGCACATCGGGGTGTTGCCGCAGTGGAAGCCCATGAAGGTCTCATTGTGGCGATAGTTGAACTTACCCTCAATGCTCGCCTTGTACATGTCGGCGGGTACGCTGTTGTTGATGTCCAGCAGGGTAACGGCCTCGCCGGTCACGCAGGTGCCGATGTACTCGGACAGGGCGCCGTAGATGTCCACCTCGCAGGCGGTGCAGATGCCCATGCCGGTCAGGCGGCTGTTGACGTAGCAGGGCACGAAGCCGAACTCGGTCTGGAATGCCGGCCAGCACTTGTTGGCCATGACCACATACTTGGCGGTGCCCTTGTTGGCCTCGATCCAGTCGAGCAGGGTCAGCTCATACTGGGCCAGCTTCGGCAGGATGCCGGGATACTTGTTGCCCTCGCCCAGCTCGTCCTCCATCTCCTTGATCTTGGCGGGGATGCGGGGATCGTTGGCATGCTCCTTGAAGGCCTTCAGCAGGTCCAGCTCGGAATTCTCCTGCACGTTCACGCCCAGCTTGAAGATCGGGGCGATGGGGGCGTTGCAGGCCAGGAAGTCGAAGGGACGGGGACCGAAGGTGATGATCTTCAGGTCCTGCAGGCCCAGGATCGTGCGGGCGATGGGCACGAAGTCGATGATCTCGTTGGCGCAATACTCGGCGTCGCCCACGGGATACTCGGGGATATAGGCCTTGATGCCGCTCAGCTTCAGGTTATAGGAAGCGTTCAGCATGCCGCAGTACGCGTCGCCGCGATCGCTGCTCAGCACGCCCACGTTCTCTTCAGCCGCCGCGATGTACATCACGGGGCCGCCGAACTTCTTGGCGATCAGGGTCTCGGGGCCCTCGGGGCCGAAGTTGCCCAGGAACACGACCAGCGCGTTGATGCCGGACTTCTGGATCTCCTCATAGGCCTCGTTCACGTTGGCGTCGATGCCGCCCTCGATGATCGTCTGACACTCATAGATGTCGAAGTTCTTTTCCTTCAGCTTCGCCACGATCGCCTTGCGGCGCTTCTCGGAAAGCGTAATCGGGAAGCAGTCGCGGCTGACCGCAACGATGCCCATCTTGACCTGCGGAATGTTGTTCATAGGTATCTCCTCCTTGCTTGGTACATAAATGCATTCTTAACCCGATAATCCAATAATAGCATGCTTTACAATCATAGTCAAGGGGTTGTTTTTCTTTCTCCGCAACCCCGGCGCAACGGCGGAAATGTAAAGAAAGCGCGCAGACCCGCCCCGCCCGTCAGTAAATGTCCCGGCTGCCGGTGTAGGTGGTGCCGTCGTTCAGCGTCAGCACCGTATACTTCGCGGAGATCCAGCAGGCCTCGCCATAGTAGCTGCAATGGTACCAGCAGGTGCCGGTGGCGTCCTTTTTCGCGTCGCCCAGGTAGCCCAGCACCTCGCCGCCGAACAGCAGGCCGAAGATCTCGTTGTCCACGCCGGGGCCCACGCGCATCAGCAGGTCCGTTCCCGGGTTGACGGCGCTCACCGTGCCCTCGCAGGAGCGCAGGTAGCTCGTCTGGAAGCTCAGCGACTGGGGCAGCAGCACGTCCAGGTAATCCAGGCACACATAGCCGGTCATGCCGTCGTACTCGGCCTCCACGAAGCAGCGGTCGTTGCCGTAGTAGGCGGCGTTGGACTGCACCCGCACCGTCGCCCCTAGAGGCACCTCAGCCAGCGCCTGGGCCTTGGTGGAGGGCGTGGCGCGCAGCGTCACGAAGCTCTGGCAGTTGACCACCTTCGCGTCCACCGGAAACTGCAGTCCCTCCGCGCCGTCCTCCCCCGCTTCAGGCGCCGGGGTGTAGAAGAAGCCGCCCAGCTCGCCCTGCGCCGCGGGCGCGGCCGTGGGCGCGGCGGTCTCCTGGGGCAGCGGCTGGCCGCTGAAGCCCGCGTCATCCGTCACGTTATAGAAGCTGTTTTCGGGCAGCTCGGTCCAGGTGATCTGGACCTCCCGCATCCGCACCCACACCAGGAACGCCTCGGGAAGCTCCGCCACATCCGTGCCCTTCAGGAAGAAGCGCAGCTCCGCGCCCTTTGAAAGTCCGCCGGGCTGGGTGGGCACGCAGAGCACGCCGTCCGCCACGTAGGGCTCTCCCTGCTCCCAATCCAGCTGCGAAACCTTCGCGTCCAGCTCCGTCTCGCCCGCCTGGGACAGCCCGGACAGCTGCCCTGTAAAGGCGCACTCGTACTGCGTCCCCTGGTAGGGCGCGCCGTCCAGCTCGCCGCTGTCGCCCATGTCCATGTCGATGTAGTAGCCCTCGAAGCTGCCGTCCGCGCTGAGGTGCAGCTCGGTGTGCCACGCCCCCACGCCGCTGGCCAGGTAATAGCTGCCCACCAGTTGGGAGAACGAGCCCTCTGCCGACGCGGTCAGGCTCCAGCCCAGCGCCGCACCGGCAATGACCATCGCCAGCGCGATTATCCAGTACAGTGTCCTCTTCACAGTCCTTTCACCTCATCCCCCGTCGCGCTCCAGCCGCGCCGGGTCCTTTCTTTTCGATCCCAAGATCCCATGAAAAGGGCCGCCCCAAGCGCCGGGAGAGCCGGTCGGCGGCTCCCCGGGGTTTGAGACGGCCTCTTTGATCAGAAGTCCGCGTTGCCGGTGGTACGCGGGAAGGGCAGCACGTCGCGGATGTTGGCGATGCCCGTCAGGTACATGATCATGCGCTCGAAGCCCATGCCGAAACCGGCGTGCTCGGCGGTGCCGTACTTGCGCAGCTCCAGGTACCACCAGTAGTCCTCGGGGTTCATGCCCAGTTCCTCGATGCGGGCCTTGAGCACGTCGTAGCGCTCCTCGCGCTGGGAGCCGCCGCACAGCTCGCCCACGGCGGGCACCAGCAGGTCGGCCGCCGCCACGGTCTTGCCGTCCTCGTTCATGCGCATGTAGAAGGCCTTGATCTCCTTGGGCCAGTCGGTGACGAACACCGGCCTGCCGAAGTGCTTCTCGGTCAGGTAGCGCTCATGCTCGGTCTGCAGATCCTCGCCCCAGGCCACGGGATACTCGAACTTCTCGCCGGAGTTCTTCAAAATCTCGATGGCGTCGGTGTAGGAGCAGCGGACGAACTCGGCGTCGCGGACGAACTTCAGCCTTTCGATCAGACCCTTGTCCACGAAGCTGTTCAGGAAGTTCATCTCCTCGGGGCACTCCTCCAGCACGGCGGCGATGATGTACTTCACCATCTCCTCCTGGAGGTCCATGTCCACGGCCAGGTCCGCGAAGGCGATCTCCGGCTCGATCATCCAGAACTCCGCCGCGTGGCGGGGGGTATAGCTGGCCTCGGCGCGGAAGGTCGGCCCGAAGGTGTACACATTGCGGAACGCCATGGCGAAGATCTCGGCGTTCAGCTGGCCGGACACGGTCAGCGACACGGGCTTTCCGAAGAAGTCCTTGCTGTAATCGGTCTTGCCCTCATCGGTCAGCGGCAGCGCGTCGGGGTCCAACGTGGTCACGCGGAACATCTCGCCCGCGCCCTCGCAGTCGGAGCCGGTGATCAGCGGGGTGTGCACGTACAGATAGCCCTTGTCGTGGAAGAAGCGGTGGATGGCCTGGGCCGCCACGGAACGCACCCGGAAGGCGCACTGGAACAGGTTGGCGCGGGGCCTGAGGTGCTGGATGGTGCGCAGGTATTCCAGCGTGTGGCGCTTCTTCTGGAGGGGATAGTCCGAGGGGCTCTCGCCCACCACGGTGACCTTCTCCGCCTTCAGCTCGAAGGGCTGTTTGTTCTCGGGGGTCAGCACCAGCGTGCCCTCGGCCTCGATGGCCGCGCCGGTGGCGATAGCCTTGACGACCTCGGCGTAGCCCGGCAGCTTGTCGGCCTCCAGGATGATCTGGAGGTTCTTGAAGTACGTGCCGTCGTTCAGCTCCACGAAGGCAAAGGTCTTGGACTCGCGGATGGTGCGCACCCAGCCGTTCACCTTCATCTGGGGCACGTCCGCCGCGGGCATATGGGCATAAAGATCCTTGATCAGATAATGAGCCATGGTTTTTCCCTCTTTCGAGCCGATTGTCGGCCTGCTTTTCAACTATTATACTGGATTGAATGTTAACTGTAAAGCGCGACGGCGCACATTCGGCGGCGCCCACACCGCGCTCTGCTCGCCGATCCCGGGTTCTTTCAGCCAAGTTAACATAAAACGACCGTCATTTCGGTCAAAATTGACATTCGCCGCCTTTTCAAAGGTCCGGTTCCATGGTACAATGCAAGGTACATGATAATGAAAACGCTACAGGGAGGTCGCCTCCTTTGAAACTGATCACCTTTACCGTCCCCTGCTACAACTCCGCGGCCTACATGGACAAGTGCATCCAGTCGCTGCTGCCCGCCGGTGAGGAAGCCGAAATCATCCTGGTGGACGACGGCAGCACGGACGACACCCCCGCCATCGCCGATCGCTACGCCGCGGCCTATCCCGGCGTGATTCGCGCCGTGCACCAGCAGAATGGCGGCCACGGCTCCGGCGTCAACCAGGGCATCCGCAAGGCCAACGGCCTGTACTTCAAGGTGGTGGACTCCGACGACTGGCTGGACGGGGACGCCCTGGCCGCGCTGATGGAGCACCTGCGGCGCTTTGCCCGCATGGACGACCCCATCGACCTGGTCCTGTGCAACTACGTCTACGAGCACGTGGAGGACAACACCCAGCGGGTGGTGCGCTACCGCAACACCCTGCCGGTGGACCAGATCTTCGCCTGGGCGGACGTGGGCCACTTCAACGCCACCCAGTTCCTCACCATGCACTCCACCGTGTACCGCACCGAGGTGCTGCGCCAGGCGGGCATCTCCCTGCCGTTGCACACCTTCTATGTGGACAACATCTTTGTCTACCAGCCCCTGCCCTCGGTCCACTCGCTGTACTACATTGACGTGGACCTGTACCGCTATTTCATCGGCCGCGCGGACCAGTCCGTGACGGAGGAGAACCTGATGCGGCGCATCGACCAGCAGATCCTCGTGACCAAGCTGATGGCGGACGCCCACGACCTGGAGGCCCTGGAGCAGGACAACCGCCGTCTCGCCGCCTACATGTACCACTATCTCTCCATCATGCTGATGATCTGCACCATCTACCTGATGCTGTCCGGCACCGAGGAGAACCTCAAGAAGTCCGACGAGCTCTGGGCGTGGCTGAAGGAGGTCCATCCCGCCACCTTCCGCCGCATGCGCTATCGCAGCGCCAACGTCGCCTTCCTGCTGCCCGGCAAGGCGGGCCGCGACATCGACATCTTCTTCTACAAGCTGCTGCGCAAGATCTACAAATTTAATTAAGCGCCGGCAGGCTGAGCCTGCACCCATTTGCTGCCGCCATTAAGCGCAGGGCGCTTAACCCCATTTGCTACCGCCTTTAAGCGCAGGGCGCTTAACCCCGATTGCTACCGCCTTCCTATTATCAATTCCCAGCGCCACTGATCCAAGCGCCGGGAATTGTCGTTGATACGATTCAGTTTTGCTCGGGCAACGCCTGCACCAATCTGCCGCCTTTAAGCGCAGGGCGCTTAACCCCGATTGCTACCGCTTTTCTATTATCAATTCCCGGCGCCACTGATCCAAGCGCCGGGAATTGTCGTTGGTGCGATTCGGTTTTGTTCGGGAGGGGCCATGTAGCCCACCTTGCCGCTGTCGATCAATTCTTCCCAGGCCTGCTTGTTGTTGTCCTTTGTCGAAAGCTGGGGCTCCCAGGTCATGGGCATCTCAAGCCGGTTTTCCAACAGTCGCTTCCACAGCGCGGCCTGCGCCTCGTCCGTCGGCCTTGGATGGCACAGCGTGACGATGTCCTTCATACTGACGCCCTTGCCCGCGACCACCTGGCGGTTGAGGCCGTCCAGGATGTCCTCGATGGACGCGCCGTAGGCCCTCTTGAAGTCCACCAGGCACTCGGGGCGGCTGTTCTCCTCCATGTCGAAGTGGTTCATGCTCAAAAGCTTCAAAAGCATGCTCCGCTTCTCCAGGGAATGGGCCAGCATGCTGGCGAAGGACTCGGCGCTCATGGTCGTATAGTCGCTGGCCATGGCGTCCAGCTCCTCCACCCAGCGCTCACGCTCCTTCTGCATCAGGGCGAGGAAGATCTCCTCCTTGGTCTGGAAGTAATTATAAATCGAGGTGCGCGTGAAGCTGGTCGCCCCGGCGATGTCCTTCAAGGTGATCTCCTTGAAGCTCATGGTCTGGTAGAGCTTTTCACACGTGGAAATGATCTCCTCCCGGCACGTTCGTCAATTCCACGGAACCCTTGGGCATGTCAATACTCCCTTCGCCGCACGGCAGCGGCCTTTCGCGCTGCCATTATAGCAGAATTATGACGTGGCGCCAGCATAGATCGCTTGTATATTGACACCGCGTCTGTAACACTCACAAGCTCATGCCGATGCCGGGAAAAAGCCCGTGGCAGGCGCTCTTCGCTCTATACGCCGATGATCAATCGTCCCCCGTGCTCAACGGTTCGAATCGTCGTATCAAACGCCTCATTCAGTATTTCGGCGCAAAGCACGTCCCCCGGTGCACCGGAGGCAAGCAGCGCTCCGTCCTTCATGACGTGTATGCAGTCGCAATATCGTGCCGCCAGGTTCAGATCGTGCAGCGTGATAATGACCATGCCGTCAAACGCCCGCAGCATTTCCATCAACTCCACCCGATAGCGGATGTCCAGATGATTGGTAGGTTCATCCAATATGATGACCTCCGGCTGCTGAACGAGGCAGCGCGCGATCATCACGCGCTGACGCTCGCCGCCGCTGAGCGTGTGGATGCGCCGGTCCCGCAGTTCCCACAGCCGCGTCTGCCGCAATACCTGCCCGGTGACCGCCTCGTCCTCCCGCCCATAGGGCATCATCACCTTCTTGTAGGGGTAGCGTCCTGACCGAACGACCTCGCAGACTCGCAGATCCGCCTCCGGATAGGTCTGCATCATCACCGCCACGCGCCGGGCGTAGTCCCGGCTGGAATACGCCTCAATGGGCTGATCATCCACCCACACGTGACCCTTTGCCGGGTACTGCCGGTAGATGTGCCGCAGCAGCGTGGTCTTGCCGCAGCCGTTGGGGCCGATGATGCCATGGATCTTCTTTCCCTCGAAGACCGCGCTGACGCCGTTCAGGATGCGCTTGCTGCCCGCGGAAAAGCAGAGCTCCTTCACCTCAATGCGCATGGTACACCCTCCGAATCATCAGTATGAACACCGGCGCGCCGATGAAGGCGGTCATCACGCCGATGGGCATCTCCTGAGGCGCGAAAGCCGTGCGGGCCACGGTATCCGCCAGGGTCAGAAAGCAGCCGCCCGCCAGCGCGGAGGACAGCACCAGGTATCGATGGGCGCTGTCGACCATCCGGCGCATGATGTGCGGAATGATGAGCCCCACAAAGCCCACCAGCCCCGCCACCGCCACCACCACCGACACTGCCCCGGCCGAGATGACGATGAGTATGAGCTGCATCAGCCGGACGTTCATGCCCGACTGCGCCGCCACGTCCTGTCCCAGCAGCAGCAGGTCCAGTTCCTTTTCGACCAGTCGGCACAGGACCAGCAGCGCGGCCAGCGCGACCAGCGCCATGCGCACATCGCCCCAGTTGCTGCCGGAAAAGGAGCCCGTCAGCCAGTATTGCGCCGACCGGGCCTGAGCCTCGTTGCTGGAGCAATAGATGATGAAGGTCGTCGCCGCCTGGAAGAAGGCCGAAACGCCCATGCCCGTCAGCACCAGGCGGATGGGGCTGGTGCTCTTCCCCTGCAGCGCCACCACCAGCGCGATGGCGACGAAGCTGCCCACGAAGGCGGAGAATACCACGTGCCCCGCGGGCAGAAAGCCGAACCAGCGGAACACGATCGTCCCCGCCGCGCCGGCGCTGGCCCCGGAGGACACGCCCAGCACGTAGGGCTCCGCCAGCGGGTTGCCCGTGAGGGTCTGCATCAGTATGCCCACCACGCTCAGCACCGCGCCGGCCAGCATCGTCAGGCAGACCCGCGGCAAACGCACCTGCGTGACCAGGTTATACAGGTTTTTGTCCGCCGGTTCACAGCGGGCAACAAAGGCCCACAGGCTTCCCCATACCGCGCCCGGCTCCAGCGTCACCGTTCCCCAGAACAGCGCCAGGAAGGCCGTGACACAGGCCAGGAGGAACAGCCCAAAGCAAATTGCAGATTTCTTCATCGCAATAGAAAGAAGCCCGCGGGATTGCCGCGGGCCGTGATCGTATGTATTATGCCGCCTCTTCCAGCGTCACGCCATGGATCTCCTCGGCCAGGCGCACCAGCGCGTCCACGCTGCGCACACCGGGGGTGATCTCAGACAGGCGCACCCGCACGAAGTTGCCGTTCTTCACGGCATCCAGGTCGGCCAGCGCGGGGTTGCTCTTGAGGTTCTCCACCTTGGCATCGAAGTCGTCGGTGTTGCGGATGGAGGTGGAATAGTCGCAGATGATGATGTACTGGGGGTTCTCAGCCAGCACGGTCTCCCAGCCGGCGTAGTCCCAGGTCTTGTCCACGCCCTTGCCGGACAGGATGTTGTTCGCGCCGATGAGCTTCAGCAGGTTGGTGGTGTAGCCCTCGAAGGCGGTATAGATCTGGTCGTCCTCGTCGGTGGAATCGTAGATGAAGCAGGTGACCTCGTCCAGGCCGGCCAGCTTCTCCTGCACCGCGGCCAGCTTTTCCTTCTCGGCGGCCACATAGGCCTCGGCGGTCTCCTGGGCATCGAAGATCTTGCCATACATCAGCAGATCGTCGAACAGGGTATCCAGCGTGGCGTCGGTGCGCAGCATGGATTCCGGCACGAAGATGGGCACATTCTGAGCCACGATATCCTCGGCGGGGATGGCGCGCTGGGTGAAGGGCACGGCCCAGCCGGTGGTGAAATCCGGCTCGGCGGCCATGAACACCTCGTAGGCGGGCCACTTCTCGGCCAGCACGGGCACCTTGGCGTATTCATCGGCCAGGGACTCGTAGATCTCCTCCTCCAGGAACGCGGTGCCGGCCATCTTGTCGGCCAGGCCCAGTGCCAGCATCATTTCAGTGGTCGCCTGAGACATGGAGACGGCCTTCGCCGGGGCGGCATCGACGCTGAAATCATAGTCGTTGCCGTTCAGGTTCTGGCTCCAGGTGACGGGATACTGGCTCTCCGCCATCGCGACAACGGACAGCGCCAGCAGGCACACGAGCAGCAGGGAAACGATTTTCTTCATGGGACACACTCCTTCTTCACCGGAAAGCGCGGTGAATTTAATGGAAAGCTGCGCCTTGCAGCGCGACTGCGCGCGAATGTGTTCTGGCTCATGCTTCAACGCTTGGCTTCGCCTTCCCAGCCCGTTTGGGGCCAGTGACCGGCAGTTTTCCTGCCATGAAGCCTCGCTCTGCAAATACAGCAACGCCCTTGCGCGGGAATCTCACCCGACTTCCTGGTGCGATCACACACCAAAATTCGCGTCAGCCATTCAGCTTTCATAACAAGTATATAAGGTCTCCTTAGTTATTTCAATCAAACTCATGTAAACCTTCCGAACTTTGACCACGGATATAAAAAATACCTCCGGTATCGCAGGCAGGAGGCGACGCGCGTTCGCCTTCCTTCCCCGCGCTTTTTGACCCGCGCGCGGTTGCCAGGCTCCCCCATTTTTGTTATAATTTTATCAGTATATAGTGGGAGTGTGATCGACGGATGGATGAGCGCCGGGGATTTTGACCGTCGACACGCTTCCGCCGGACCGTGACCGCCTCAGGGAGGATAAGGTATGAAGCATCCTTTCAATCGCATGACAGACGACCAGAAGCTCTCGGCCTTCCGGGTCATGCTCGACAGCGCCGCCTCCGCGGTGTTCCTCGGCGGCGCGGGCGTGTCCACCGAGAGCGGCATCCCCGATTTCAGGAGCAAAGACGGCCTGTACCACAGGACCGAGAAGCGGTTCGCCCGCTACCAGCCGGAGTACCTCCTGTCCTATGAATGTCTGCGGAACGAGCCGGACGTGTTCTTTGACTACTACCGCAGCCATCTGGACGCGAGGGTCGTGGAGCCCAACGCCGCGCACAAAACCCTTGCCCGGTGGGAGAAGGAGGGCCGGCTGAAGGGCATCGTCACGCAGAACATCGACGGCCTGCACCAGAAGGCCGGCAGCGTCAACGTCCAGGAGATCCACGGCACGACGTGGCGCAATCACTGCACCATCTGCAACGCCGCCTACGGCGTGGACTTCATCTTCGAGAGCACAGCCAAGCCCCGCTGCCCGAAGTGCGGCGGGATGGTGCGCCCGGACGTGACCCTGTACGGGGAATTCCTGCCGAAGGAGGCCCACGACAACGCCCGTCGCATGATCCGCGACGCGGACCTCCTGATCATCGGGGGAACCTCCCTGCAGGTCGGCTCGGCGGCGGGACTGGCCCGCCAATTCAGCGGCGGGCGCCTCGTGACCATCAACAAGAGCAAGACCATGATGGACAGTGAAGCCGACCTCGTCTTCCACGACAGCATCGGGAAGGTATTGACGGAAGTGGACGCGCTGCGATAGCTGCCGCGGGGAGGGATTCCCTTCCTCTGCGCCTCCCTTCTCCGCGCGGAGGCCCTCATACAAACGAACCGGGTGCGTCTGCACCCGGTTCGCTTACCTGAAATCGTACATTAGGGCGTGTTTCCAGAATACCTGAAGCGCATGCTCGGAATTATAAACACGCTCTTTGATCCTTTTGCTTATCCGATGACCTTCTCCGTCTCCGCGTCGAACAGATAAACGCTCTCCAGCGGAATGGTGAAGGTGATGTCAACGTCGGTGTCGGGCGTATCGTGGGAATCCACCTTGAGGATGGCCTGCTGGTCCCCGGCGGTGATGTACACATTGGTATTGTCGCCCAGCATCTCCGTGAGCTCCACCCGGCAGCGGATGGGATAGCCCTCCCCGTCGTCCGCCAGCGAAATGGCCTCGGGCCGGAAGCCCAGCACGATCTCCTTGCCCTCGTATTTGGAGATGTCCTTGAGCTTTTTGCCCAGGTCGAGGGAGTTGTCCCCCATCGTGATGCAGCCGTTCTTCACGGTGCCGCGCACGAAGTTCATGGGCGGCTCGCCGATGAAGCCCGCCACGAAGACGTTGGCCGGCTTGTAGTACAGCTCATAGGGCGTGCCGATCTGCTGCACATAGCCGTCCTTCATCACCACGATGCGGTCCGCCAGGGTCATGGCCTCGGTCTGGTCGTGGGTGACGTAGATGGTGGTAGCCCCGGTCTCCCGGTGGATCTGGGCGATCTCATAGCGCATGGTCACGCGCTGCTTGGCGTCCAGGTTGGACAGCGGCTCGTCCATCAGGAAGATGCCCACCTTGCGGATGATGGCGCGGCCGATGGCCACGCGCTGGCGCTGGCCGCCGGACAGTGCCCGGGGCAGACGGTCGAGATAGTCCGTCAGGCCCAGGATGCGGGCGGTGTTCTGCACCCGCCGCTCGATGACCTCCTCGTCCACGCCCTGCAGGGTCAGGCCGAAGGCGATGTTGTCGTACACCGTCATCTGCGGGTACAGCGCGTAGCTCTGGAACACCATGGCGACCTCGCGCTCGCGGGGGCCCATTTCGTTGGCCCGCTTGCCATTGATCAGGAATTCGCCGTTGGAGATGTCCTCAAGGCCGGCGATCATGCGCAGGGTCGTGGATTTGCCACAGCCCGAGGGCCCGACGAAGACAACAAATTCACCCTTTTCAATTTCCAGATTGAAGTTGTGCACCGCATGATAGCCGTTCGGGTAAATCTTGTTGATGTTCTTCAGCGTCAAATACGCCATAACACTGCCTCCTTGAGAATGTACGTAATATCAGTTTGCGCAGGATTGCATGCGCTTGATCTCGGTATAGCACAGCACGAAGGGCGCTACGCCCTTGGCATCGTTCTTCACCACCGGCTCGGAGATGTAATAGCCGTAGCTGCCGTCCCGCCGGCGGTTGTTCTCCGGGCCAAGACCCGCCACCAGGCAGATGCCGCCCAGATTCATCTCGTCCCCGTCGAAGGACAGGTACTTGTCGATGATGCCGTCGAAGGTGGCCTGTCCGTGTTCAACGAACTCCGGGGACAGAACCCCCAGCCGCGCCCCCTTGAGCATGGCGTAGGCCAGCATGGCGCTGCCGCTGGATTCGAGGTAGTTGCCCTCTTCGCCGGGCTTGTCCGGCACCTGCCAGTACATGGCGGTGTCCGGATCGTGGTATTGCCATGCGCTGCGCATCAGGTCCGCGAAGATGTCCCGCAGGCTGTCGCGCCCCGCCCCGGCGGGCAGCAGCTCCATCAGGTCCGCCAGCGCCACGGCGAACCAGCCGATGCTGCGCAGCCAGAAGCTCCTGGAAAGCCCGGTTTCCGGGTCGGCCCAGAAGGCGGATTTGCTGGCGTCGTAGCCGTGGTAATAGAGGCCGGTCGTATCGTCCCGCATGTGTGCCCGAACGGTCTGCACCTGCCGGAGAATATCGGAGTAATCTCCCTTGCCGAAGTGACCCTCGTACAGCGCCAGGAAGGGCATGGCCATGTAGATGCCGTCCAGCCACACCTGGTTGGGATAGATCTGCTTGTGCCAGAAGCTGCCCTCGAAGGTACGGGGCTGCTCATCCAGCGCGCGGTGCAGCGTCTCGGCGGCACGGCGATACTTTTCCAGGCCCGTCCTGTCGTACAGCGTGAACAGCACCCGGCCCTCGTTGATGTCGTCCAGGGTGTGTTTGTCCGCCTCGAAGGTGCGGATGCCGCCGTCCTCGCTCACAAAGGCGTCGATGAACCGCTTGGCGAAGTCGAAATAGCGCTGGTCGCCGCAGATGTCGGCCATGGCCAGCAGCGCGGTGATCATGCAGCCGTCGATGTAGTTCCAGTTGGTGGGCTTGCCTTCCCGGGTCTTTTCCAGGTTCCAGGCCGTGCGCTCGGGCGAGGACTTTTCGACCAGGCTGAGCACATAGCGGTCAATGGCTTCGTACATGGCACACACCTCGGTTCATTCGGTGTAACTATTCAGTCCTCCCAACAGCTAACTTGCGGAGAGGTATCGGAGGGACAGAGTCCCTCTGATGTTCAAATCGTTTCCGGCGGCATGTACGGCAGAAACGGGGGTATTTTTGCGTCGGGAAGCCTGTCGACCAGAGCAAAAATACCTTCCTTGCAGATTTGCCGCTCGGAAACCCGAAGGATTTTAGGCAAACCTGGAGGGGGTGGCCTCGGCGGGGGAGCTTGCTCCCCCGTCCGACAGTAACTATTCAGTCTATGACTGAATAGTTACCTTCGGTGATGATTTCATCCACGCCCTTGGAGACGACGGCGTCCCCGGCCTGCCCCGCCACGGCGACGTTCTTCAGCGCCACCCGACGGACGTTTTCAAAGTACAGGCCCAATTTGCACCGCTCCGGCGCGTTTGTGAACATGGAGGGCACGCCGGGTTTGGCGTCTGCGGCGAAGCTCACGCGGACGTTCTCGAACGCCACCTCTTCGATGGGCATCTCCGGCAGACCGTCGCAGTAGCACGCGGCAGCCTGGGCGTCCACGCAGTCCATGTTCGAAAAGCGGAATCTGCCCAGACGAGGCGTCCGGTCGTCCACCGGCAGGGCGTTCCTGCCCTGGACGTACTCCGAGTCGCCGTCCGGGTCCACGCAGCGATACCACATGTTCATCACGATGGGGGTCACGACGCCCTCCATGCGGATGTTGTCGAAGGCGATGCCGTCGATGTCGCAGTCACGGCCCCGGCCACGGCGGGTCTTGATCCTAAGGCCCCGATCCGTCTGCTTGAACAGGCACTGGCTCACCGTCAGCTCCTTCACACCGCCGGAGATCTCGCTGCCCAGCGTCACCGCCCCGTGGCCAAAGGCCATCAGGCAGTTGCGGATGGTGTGGCGGCTGGCTGGCGCAGGGCACAGCTTGTGCAGCTCCAGCTTGCCGGACTTGATGGCGATGCAATCGTCGCCCACCGAGAAGCGGCAGCCCACGATGTCAACGCCGTCGCAGCACTCAGGGTCCAGGGCGTCGGTGTTGGGGCTGTCCTTGGGAGCGGACACGGCCACGTCGTAGAAGGCCACGTTCTTGCTGAAATAGGGGTGCAGCTGCCAGGAGGCGGAGTTGGCGGCGTCCACGCCGTGCAGCGCCACGTCCTCGCAGCGGTTCAGGAATATGAGCCTCGGCCGCGCCACGGGGTCGGCCTTGAAGGTCTGCCACCAGGTGCCGTTCTGGGCGTTGCCATCCACCCGGCCAGGGCCGACGATGGCGATGTCCCGGGCGTACTCGGCGGTGATCAGCGCGGCGTACATGTCCCGGGCCAGGCCCTCGAAGGTGCCGAAGTGGACCCTCTCGCCGCCGTCGAGGTCGTCCGCCATGGCGGGCAGCACGGGATAGGCCGCCTTGTCCGTCAGGCCCAACAGCGTCGCGCCCTTCCTGAGCTCCAGCGTCATGTGGCTCTTCAGGAAGATCGGGCCGGTGAGGTAAGTCCCCTCGGGGATGACCAGCCGTCCGCCCTCCGGCAGCACGCAGATGGCCCGCTGGATCGCCGCGGTGTCGTCCGTGACGCCGTCTCCCACCGCGCCGAAGGCCCTGACGCTGACGGCGCAGGTCTCGGGTTTGGTGCGAATCGTCAGAGACGCCTCGTCCTCCCCCATTTTGACCTCAACGGTATATCCCCGGTCCGGCTCGAGGCCGAACAGCGAGAACACATTGGTCTCGCCCTCCAGCGCCTTCACGCCGTCGAGGTACACCTCATAATCCGCCGGGGCATAGTAAGGGCGGGTATTGTCCAGCTCGAAGCAGGCGGATGTGGAACCCAAATAGACGCATCTGAATTCCATGGCTTCACTCTCCCTTGGCGGCGGCGCGCTTCGCGTCGGCGAGCATCCTGCGGGCCGTGCGTTTGATGGTGATGAACAGCATGTCCCACGCGGTGGTGAACACGCCGAACAGTATCGGCCCCACGCCCAGACCCGGCGCGCCCAGCGATGTCAGCGCAAAGTTCAGCACGTTGTAAGTTGTCACAACGCAGAGCAGCAGCACAAAGGCATAGGCCAGATTGAGCGGCAGGGTATAAAAGCCCTTCTGCGGGAACATCATCCAGCGATCGTTGCCGCCGGGAGTCTTGGCGTAAAACCGATAGAGGTTGTTGGTCAGCAGGTCCGTAATAAACCCCATCGCCAGGCCCAGCACCACCAGCTGGTCCAGCCAGTGGTTCAGGTAAGTTCCAAGTCCCCACAGGAAGAAGAAGCAGGTCGCGCCGTAAAACCAGAGCTTGATCAGCAGTGCCTTGGCGGTATTGCCGAGCCTGATCTTCGGGCCGGAACGGTACTTACGCAGCTCGGCCTCGCTGACCTTCGGGGAATTGGACGCGTCCGCCGTGACCAGATCGTCCACGGCCTCGAGGTTCAGTTTGTAGTAATCCGCCGCGACGCGCTTGTCCTCCGCCGGCGAATGCCTCTTATTCCTGGCCATCAGGGATCAGGCGTCCTCTCCGCTGATGTCGATGACGCCCATGCTGCCGTTATCGGCCACGTCCACGTTGGTGTTGATCTTCTTAAGCGCCTTGGAGTACACCGGCAGCAGCGCCACCAGCGCCGCGCCGATGATCAGAATGATCCGGTGCACGCTGAGCATGCGCATGGCCGCGTTGATATACTGCTTGTCCGCGCTCACGGTGATGGGATTGACCTCGCGGGTCAGCGCCTCCGTGATGCGGCCCTGGTAAAACACACCGCAGAAGATGATGATGGCCACCATGACAAACATCAGGCACAGCATGGGCTTGTTCACCTTTTTGCGGTGCGGAAAGGCGTTCAGGAAGCACACCAGCATCAGGATCGAAAACAGCATGGTTGCGAAGCCTGCCAGGCCCATGCCCGGCAGATTGATGTAAGCCGTGGTGTCGGAAATCTTCGTCAGGTTCAGCGAATAGTACAGAAACGCAAAGGCGAAGGCGATCAGGGCGACGGTCTGGGGCTTGCGCTTGAGCGCTACGAGGCGCTTGCGCAGGAATTCATGAATACCCTTGGGCTGACTTGCCATGACTCACCGATCTCCTTTCCGAATGGCGTTGGTGGTTTCCTTGTCGAAGAAGTGCTTGCGCTTGAAGCTCACGTTCACGGTGTCGCCCGGCCTGTAGTTTGACCAGCCGCGCAGCTTGGCGGTGATGCGGATCCCCTCGCCCAGGTGGCCGTGTACCAGCGTGTTCATGCCCAGGTTCTCGTTGCTGAATACCTTGACCGTCAGGTCGCCGCCTTCAGCGATGCCCTCCGGCCGCACGCCCAGGATGATGGCCTTGCGGTTGTAGGCCGCGAGAGTCGCCCTCTCCTCGTCCGACAGCGGCACGGTGAAGCCCTTGCCCTTGAGCATGCCGTCCTCGAAGGTGACGTCGAAGAAGTTCATGGGCGGAAGGCCGATAAAGCCTGCCACGAAGGTGTTGACGGGCGAATCGTACAGCTCCAGCGGCGTGCCGATCTGCTGCACGTGGCCCATGGACATGCACACGATGCGGTCCGCCAGGGTCAGCGCCTCGGTCTGATCGTGGGTGACGTACATCATCGTGGCGTTCAGCCGCTTGTGCAGCAAGAGGATCTCGCGCCGGGTCGCGCCGCGCAGCTTGGCGTCGAGGTTCGACAGCGGTTCGTCAAACAGGAACACCTTGGGGTTGCGAACAATGCTTCGACCCATGGCCACGCGCTGCCGCTGGCCGCCGGAGAGCTGCGAGGGCTTCTTGTTCAGCTGGCTGGTCAGGCCCAGGATCTCCGCGGCCGCCAGGACCTTCTTATGGATGACGTTGGGGTCCTCCTTGCGCAGCACCAGCGAGAAGGCCATGTTTTCATAGATGGTCATGTGGCCGTACAGCGCGTAATTCTGGAACACCATGGCCATATCGCGGTCCTTCGCGGGCACGCGGGTGATGTCCCGGCCGTCCAGCAGCAGCTGGCCGTTGGAGATGTCCTCCAGGCCCGCCACCATGCGCAGCGTAGTGGATTTGCCGCAGCCGGAAGGGCCCACCAGCACGATCAGCTCGCCGTCCTTGATATCGATATTAAAATCGAATACCGCCTGGACGTTGTTGTCGTAGATTTTGTCGATATGATGTAAACTCAGCTCTGCCATTGTGCGCCCTCCTTACTCCAGCCCGGCAACATGCGCCTGAAGCGCGCGGCTCTTTTGCAGGTTGACCGCCGCCGCCGCGAACAGGCAGATCGCCGAGATCACGAGGTAGATGACCACCCGGACGAACTGTCCGTTGCTCATGGCCAGCATCTCCGCGCCGCTGACGGTGACTGTGGTGGCGTGGGCCTTCATGGGCAGTATGAATATCCGCGCGATCTGTATGATCCCAAGCGCGCAGAGCACGTAGGAATATCCGCTTTTATAGTTTTTGACCCCCTCGGAGGACAGGAACGTCGCCAGCATGAACACCAGGTTATACAGGATCGACGCGCCCATCAGGAGGTTGTAATAGAAATCCACGTTGGTCTTGTAGATGCTGACAAAGTAAAACACATTGAACACGATGGCGACCAGCGCCAGTCGGGAAGAGGTGGTGTTCTTTGTGTATCTCATGCGGTCCAGCTTGACGGACTGTTCATTCATGATGCCGACACCGCCTTTCCAGCCTCGATCAGTCTTCTCTCGTTCTTCATCAGGCTCGCCTTCCACACCGCGCCAATCACCAGCAGCGCCACCACGATCAGCGCGAAGGCGAATATGGCGGTGTTGACGTCGAACCAGAAGGTGGAGTTCGTATAGGTGCCCGCGCGGGACAGGCGGCGCTCCAGCTGCTCAAAGTCCACGGTGGACAGGTACTGGGCCTTGAAAGCCGCGATCTGGCCGTGCGCCCACAGCGCAACGCCAATGTTGGCCACAGCACTGATGCAGATGGCGGCGTAATTGCCAATGTAGTACTTGCGGCGCGAATGGGTGTTCGTGATGAACAGCAGCACGGACGACAAAACCAGCCCGATGCTCGCGCCCAGCAGGGACTGGTTGAAGCCCTGCATATCGTAGTAGATCATGGCGCCGGCCACCTTGACCGAAGTCGGATCGTCGGGCACCGGGACCATGGTATACAGCATGTCGTACAGGTCCGTCATGATGCCCAGCGCGTACAGGAATACCAGCGCGCTGGCCGCGATGGACAGATAGCACGCGATGCGCTGCATTTTCATCTGTTTCTTATACATGTCGACCTTCCCCCGATCAATCGGCCGGCCCCTCCCCCGCGGTTGTGCGAGGGAGGGCGGCCATTTGGTAACTTTGTGGGTTCACAGTGCGGAGGGTGGAGGGTGGAGCTGAAACGCCGCTTTTCGTCAGCCTTCAATCAGAGGAAATCCGCAGGATTTCCACCTGAACTCCACTCTTGACCCTCAACTCTAAACTCTGTTTACAGGCTCTCGTAGTAGCTCAGCAGGCGGGTCCAGGCGTCGCCCTTGAGCAGCAGGTAGTCGAAGCCGAACCAGGCGGTGTCCACGGTCTGGGCAGCCTCCTCGGGGCTGGTCATGCCGTCCAGGGTCATGCCCTTGACGATGATGTCGACGAACACGTTCTCGCCGTCCTTGCCCAGGTTGTACTTGCCCTTGGCGGTCAGCTCGGTGTAGGTGTTCAGCTCGTCGTTCTCGACCTTGGTGTTGGGCAGCACGGTGGGCACGGAGGTGTACCAGGGGTTCTCGGTGATGGCCAGCTCGGGGTGCTTGATGGTGCCCAGGGCGATGGCGTTGGAGATATAGCCCGCGCCTTCCTTGCCGACCTCGTGGGTGCACTGATACTCAAAGGCCTGGCTCTTGACGAAGGACAGGGTGGAGCCCAGGTACATGCGGGCGTAGTTGGTGTAGTTGCCGTTGGCCTTCTCCCACAGCTCGGCGTAGGTGGCGTCGGCGATGACGGGCATCTCTTTGCCGTTGAACACGAAGGTCTCGTAGGAGCCGTCGTCCTTGGTCTTGATGAAGGCGTCGGGGCCGTAGCTCATCAGGATCTGGCCCTTCTCGGAGTAGGCGTAGTCGATCAGGGACAGCGCGGCATCCAGCTTGGCGGGGTCGGACTCGACGCCGGCCTTGGAGATGGCCCAGCCGTCGGTCTTGACGGAGCGCCAGGACTCGGTGAAGCGCATGTACACGCCGTTCTCGTCGGTGCCGTCGAACCAGCGGGCCACGGGGGGCATGACCGCCATGTACTTCTCGCCTTCCTGCAGCTTGGTGGCGTTCATGATGGTCTGGGTCTGGTTGTAGTCATAGCTCATGAAGCCCAGGTCGTTCTCCAGGTAGGTGCCGCTGTTCTCCTCGGAGGAGTCCAGGAACGCCTTGGAGATCAGGCCCTCCTGAGCCATGGCGTTCATGCGGGCCATGGCCTCGTAGGCCGCGGTCTCCTGGCGGGCGTCGTGCAGCTCGTTGTCAGCGCCGACATACAGGTAGTCCTGGCGGGACTCCATGCCGCGCACGCCGAACAGGTGGCCGGCCAGGCGGATCATATCCACGCGGCGCTGGTTGTTGGCCTCCTCGCGGGTGAACAGGCCCTGCACGGAATCGGTGCCGTTGAGGGTCTGGGGATTGGCGACCACGCAGCGCAGCAGGGCGACCATTTCATCGGCGTCCCAGGCGGCGTTCTGGCCCACGAACAGCTTGGAGCGCTCGGTGCCGTAGTAGCCGTCGTAGGCCGCATCGATATAGGCGCGCAGCATGTTGACGGCCTCGACGCCGTTCATGGCGCCCTTCTCGTTCATGGCGGCCACGATGTTGCCAGCGGCGTCGTAGTTCTTGGTGACGATCTCAGTGGCGGTGCCATCGGCGGTCACGGTCTCGATCTCCACGGTGCCGGAAGTGGGCATGTAGGGCTCATAGACCGCGGCGGCCAGGTCGTTGCAGGCGTCGGCGGCAAACTCGCCCTCGCCGTCCAGCAGCTTCTGTACCCAATCCACGCGCATCAGGGGCATGCGCTCGATGTCGTTGACACCGTCGAAGTAGGGGCTGAAGTAGATCGCGCCGGTGGAGGTGTTGCCGGTGATGGACAGGCGCACGATGGGGTTGGCGTCCAGGTAGGCCTGGAAGTTGGGCAGCTTGTCCATGTGCTCGGCCAGGTTGACCAGGCTGCCGGCCTCGCCGTACTCAGACAGCGTGGCGGCGGTGCCGCTGATCATGTCGATCTCGTTCAGGCGGTCCTTCCAGAACTCGAACTCCTTGGAGGAGTTGTTGCCCTGGTACTTGTCCTCGAACTTGACGCCCAGGATGTTCTCCAGCTCCACCCAGGTGGGCTTCAGGTCGCCGGTGTTGTAGGTGTTGCCGTCGGCCAGGGTCACGCCGCTGCCCGCCGTCTCGGCGTCAAAGGCGATGCCCGTCTTGGTGCTGTTGTAGCCGGTGGCCATGCGCAGCACGGTTCCTTCGGCCATCGCGGCGCAGGACAGCAGCATCGCGCAGGCCAGCAGGATCGAAAGCAGTTTCTTCATGAATGGTTCCTCCTTGATTAATATGAGTTTGGAATGTGGAGTGCGGAGTGTGGAGTTATAGATTGCCCGGGAACGATACAACGTCAGTACGTCCGGCAAATCCGATGTATTCACGGGAACAAACCCTCGTTTTCCCGCAATCATCGGTTCACGGCTTACTTTAACTCCACACCCAACTCTCCAAACTCCACTCTTATTCCTTCACGCCGCCGGCGTTGGTGCCCTTGGCGAAGTACTTCTGGATGAAGGGATAGATGATGAGGATCGGCACGATGGAGCACACGATCAGCGCGTAGATGACAGAATCGGAAGCGTAGGTCTCGTTCCAGCCCGCCATGGTCTCGGAATTGGTATAATCCTCGAGCGTCAGTCGAATGAAGACCTGCAGCGGATGCTCGTGGGAGTTGGAGATCATCTGCCGCGCCCAGAAGTAGCCGTTCCAGCGGGAAATGGCGAAGAACAGCGCCACGGTGGCGATGGTCGATTTGGACATCGGGATGAACACCTTGGACAATACGCCGAACTCCGTCGCGCCGTCCACGATGGCAGCCTCCTCGATCTCGGAGGGCACATTCTCAAAGGCGTTTCTCAACAGGATGATATTCATGGCCGCCATGCCCATGGCGATGACCACCAGCCACTTGTCGTCCATGATGCCCATCGAGTTGAACACCTTCTTGGTGGCCAGGTAGTTCAGGTACTGGGGCACGATGCCGGCGGAGAACCACATGGTGAACACCAGGTAGAAGTTGAACACCTTGCGGAACAGAAGCCGCTTCTTGGACAGCGCATACGCGCCGAGGATCGACACGCCCAGCGCCCACACCGTGCCGAAGACGGTCAGGAACAGGGTATTGGAATAGGAGTTCCAGAACATATTGTCGTTGAACATCCGGCGGAAGGCGTCGAACTGGATGTCCTTGGGGAACAGCACCACCTCGCCGTAGTCCACCGCGTGCCGCCCGCTGATGGAGGCCGACACCGCGTACAGGAACGGGTACAGGCAGCCCAGGGCGAACACCGTCAAAAGCGTATAGCTGACGATCTTGAAGATCAGCTCGGAGACCTCAAGCTTTCTTTTCACATTCAACCCCCCTTAGTACAGCGACACGTTGGAGGCCTTGCGGGCAACCGTGTTCGCACCGATGACCAGCAGCATGCCCACCACGTTGTTCATCATCTCAGCGGCGGAGGCGATGCCCTTCTGGGCGCCTGCC
The DNA here is from genome assembly GCA_030530315.1 of Clostridia bacterium. Classification (GTDB taxonomy): domain Bacteria; phylum Bacillota; class Clostridia; order Christensenellales; family Aristaeellaceae; genus UBA2862. The sequence goes on from JAUMVG010000010.1 coordinate 48,913, forward strand.
AGGCCGTAGCGCTGGGCGAAGGTGGAGACCACGTCGGCGGTCACGTAGGTGTTGTTGTTGTACAGCAGAAGCACCTTTTCATAGCCGATGTTGAGCAGCGAACCGATGCGCATGATCAGCATGATGACGATGGTGGAAAGTATGCTGGGCAGCACCACGTAGCGCATCTGGGCCATCTTGCCCGCGCCGTCGATCTGCGCCGCCTCGTAGCTGGTCGGGGAGATGGCGATGATGGCCGCGAAGAACACGATGCTGTCATAGCCCGCCGTCTCCCAGATGCCGCTGATCTGGTAGATGCCGCGGAAGAAGTTGGGGTTGTTCAGCAGGCCGCTCTGCGCCATTTCATTGGAGATCAGGCCGATGCTGGCCAGGAACCGGGATACGATGCCCGCGCCGCTGGTCAGGGAGCCCTGCTTCACCAGCATCATCACCAGCGAGGTCATGACGACGGTGGACATGAACTTCGGCAGGTAGGTCAGCACCTGGTAGACGCTGCGGGCGATGTTGGAGCGCACCTCGTTGAAGAACAGCGCCAGAATGATCGGCATCGGGAACCCAAAGCACAGCCCGTAGAAGCTCAGCAGGAACGTGTTTCTCAGGGCCCGCCAGAATTCCAACGACATGCCGCCGGTTCCGCCGCCCACCAGCAGGCTCTTGAAGTAGGAGAAGCCGGCGAAATACTGCTCGGACACCGACTTGACCTGGTCCCCCACCTTGAACGCGCCCAGCAGCTCGTACATGGGCAGGTAGCGCCAGAACAGGAAGACCAGAATCGTGGGCAGCAGCATCACGTACAGCCGCCAATCCTTGAGGATCGTGCGCCCAACGTGCAGCCAGTAGTGCTTTTCAACGTCGTCCCGCACGATCTGTTCAGGGTCCTCGCGATAAGTGCCGCTTGCCTGATCATAAATCAGATAATCCGCTCCCTTATCTCTCATCAGAATCCTCCTCTTTCCTCTTTCTCCTGCTCGTGTACGCGCAGCAGGTAGTGCTTTTGATCCTCAAAGATGCCGTCCAGCCGCCGGGCTATCCATATCAGTACCAGCGTGAACAGCAGCGTGACCACGTCGGTGGTGAAGAAGCCCAGCGCCGCCGCGATGGGATTGCCCATCAGGACCGCCAGAACCGCACGGCCCAGCTGCATCAGCAGCGTGACCGCCAGCGCGAAGGCCAGGGACTTCGCCGTGCTCTCCCGGATGCCCTCCGGCGTCCATTGTTTCCTTATTGCCAGCGCCCCCAGGGCCACCAGGTTTCCGATTATGTAAATGATGTACTGCGCGCCGCTCGCCCGGGACATGAAGCAGAACACCGCCCCGCCCAGCCCCGCGTGGATCGCCGCCCAGGGGCCCCAGCGCATCAGCACGATGGCCGTCACCGCGGGGACCACAGACACCGCCCAGGGCTCGCTCGGAAACCACCGCCGCGCCGCCGTGACCACGATGGTCTCGAACACCGCCATGATCAGGGCGAACATGAACAGGTCCATCGCCCGGTACTGCGCGACCGATCGCCGCCCGTTCACGGCTGCTTACCTATATAAGCAAGGATGCCGCCATCGACATAGAGTATGTGGCCGTTGACGAAGTTGGAGGCATCGGAAGCCAGGAACACCGCCGGGCCCATCAGGTCCTCGGCCTCGCCCCAGCGTCCCGCCGGCGTCTTGGCCACGATGAACTGATCGAAGGGGTGGCGGCTGCCGTCCGGCTGACGCTGTCTCAGCGGCTCGGTCTGGGGCGTGGCGATATAGCCGGGGCCGATGCCGTTGCACTGTATGTTCGCGCCGCCGTACTCCGAGCAAATGTTGCGCGTCAGCATCTTCAGCCCGCCCTTGGCCGCGGCGTAGGCGGAAACGGTCTCCCGCCCCAGCTCGCTGGTCATGGAGCAGATGTTGATGATCTTGCCATGACCCTTTTGGATCATCCCCGGGATGACCGCCTTGGCGCAGATGAACGGAGCCACCAGGTCGATGTCGATCACCTGCCGGTAGTCCGCGGCGGACATCTCCAGCATGGGCACGCGGCGGATGATGCCCGCGTTGTTCACCAGGATGTCGATGACCCCCAGCTTCGCCTCGATCTCGCGCACCATCCTTTCCACCTGGGCCTCGTCGCTCACGTCACCAATGCAGCCCATGGCGTCGATGCCCTTGGCGCGATAGTCTTCCAGCGCCTTGTCGAGGTGCCTTTCGTCCCGGCAGTTGAAGGCGATTCTCGCCCCTGCCGCAGCAAACGCCTCCGCTATCGCAAAGCCAATGCCGTAGGCCGCGCCGGTAATCCACGCCACCTTGCCATCCAGGCGAAACGCATCCATGCCGAAGCCCATGTCGACAATCATCTCCTTGCAGTCCAATACCTTATACAAAATCGACAACCTGACAAATCTTGTCAGGTGGAAATTGAACATTTAAACATATTTCTTGAGAGTATAATTATTATAGATGATTTGCAGTGTCAGAGTCAACAAAGCGCCGCCCCGCTTAACGAAATTAACCGTCTGTTAACATATTTCCGCTGCCATCTTCTATGGCCGGCTGTTTCCCGACAGTATCCATCCCCTCACGGTGATGCCGCGCCTCCCCGGCTCAACCGGCAGCCATCCAAATCCCCGATCCCTCACAGGTCCTCCGCGGTATACGGCACGATCCCCTTCAGCTCCCCGGTGCTCGCCTTGTTCATGCGGTTCTTGAACCGGCACAGGAACTGCTCCGGCTCCTGGTCCTGGTAGCCCCTTTTCTCAAAGGCCTCCCGCTCGAAGACCACCGAATAGATGTACACGTCGATCAAATCGCCGGTCCTGGTATCCCGCCGCTGCGTGTAGGCGGAGAGCAGCACCCGCTCCATGCGCGGGGTCACGGCAAAGAAATGGCTGGCGCAGAACATGCCCAGGCCGAACACGCACTGCGCGTACTCCTCCCGCAGCTCCTTCTGGCTCTTGTCCTTTTCCTTCAGCTGGCCGGAGCTGAGCCGCACCAGCTTCCGGGTGGGCAGATGCTCGATCTCCGGCAGATCCAGGTCGACCATCAGCACGCCGTCCTCGTACTCATAGCTCGCGTGGAAGTCGATGGGCAGGTTCAGCGAACCGAGCCACTTGCCGATCTTCTCCTCCACCTCGTCCCCGTCCGGGGCCGTGGCCAGCTGGCGCGGGGAGTAGTCGGCGGGCAGCGTTTCAGACAGCGCGCCGATGTGCACGAAGGCATCGGTCAGCGCGTTGTAGGCCTCCAGCTCGGCCTCCAGGGCCGCCTCGTCGGGCACGCCCTTCAGCGCGCCGGAGGGCGTGCTCTTCGCCTTGGACGCGCCCTGGCTCTTCTTGTCGCCGGAGAAGTCCAGCACCTTTTTGCGGTCGTAGAGCCCGGTGCCGGGGATGCTGGTGTTCAGGAACACGCCCTTCGCCCCCACGTTCGCCGAGATGCCCTTGCCGCCGATGGTGGCCGTCACGCCGGATTTGGAAAAGTTCAGCTTCAACCCCTTGAATATCTGTATGCTCTTTCTGAAGCGCATGGTATCACCCTTTCGTCCGCTTTCGCTGCCATCATTTTACATGATTTGCGCCAAAAACACAACCCACCTCGTTTTTCATTGACTTTCCCTGCGAAATACTTTAATATAATGGCGGGAACACACAGAGCAAGGAGGTCATCCCCGTGAAGAAACTGCGCACCCTGTGCTGCGCCGTCCTGGCGCTGGCCCTGCTGTTCGCTGTCGGCGCCGCGAGGGCCGAGGCCTATTCCTACGGCACGTCCTACGACTACCTGATCGGCGCCATGGAAGTGGTCAACTGCCAGTCCTGGACGTCCCTGCGCGCCTATCCGGACTCCTACTCCACCCGCCTGCTGAAGGTGCCCCTGGGCGCGGTGGTCACCAACTGCTACTATCAGGACGACAAGTTCACCTACTGCGAATACAACGGCGTGGGCGGCTACATCCTCACCAACAACCTGTCCTTCATCTACGGCCCCGTGGGCTACGAATACCCGGAACAGGACTACCTGGGCAACATGCAGATCGTCAACTGCCAGTCCTACGCCTCCCTGCGCAACTACCCCGACACCTCCGCCGACCTGCTGGTGCGGGTACCCCTGGGCGACATCGTCACCAACGTGTTCTACCACGACGACCGCTTCAGCTACTGCATCTACAACGGCATCGAGGGCTACATCCTGAACCGGAACCTCTCCTGGGTCTCCGGCGGCACCAATGCCCAGAGCTACGATTCCACCTGGATCGGCAACGCCTGGATCGTAAACTGCGGCTCCTGGGCCTCCCTGAGGGAGCTGCCGGATACCTCTTCCTACCGCCTGGCCAAGGTGCCCCTGGGCGACATGGTCACCGACGCCTACTACGTCAACGACCGCTTCGCCTGCGTCACCTGGAACGGCATCGTGGGCTACATCCTGGTAGACAACCTGGGCTGGTAACCACAACCCGGAATGATTGGCAGAGTCTGCAGACCTTGAAAAAGCCTGTAAGGCAAGGCGGCAAGCCTGCAAATAAGGGAGCTTGCACGGTTGCAAGTGACCGCCATTTGCAGGCGCTGCCAACACAGCAAGCAAAAACAGCATCCGCTTTATTCCAATCGGATGCTGTTTTTGCGTTTACAGGCTTTATCAGCGGTCTGCCCCGCACGCCTCCAGCATCGTCTCTACCATTATCCCATAGCCCATGGCCGGGTCGTTCACCATCACATGGGTCACCGCGCCGACGAGGCGGCCGTCCTGGATCAGCGGGCTGCCGGACATCCCCTGCACGATGCCGCCGGTCACCGCCAGCAGTTCAGGGTCCGTCACCCGGATCACCATCGCCCGCGCCGCGCTCTCGTTCGCGCCGGAGAGCCGCACAATCTCGCAATCGTACTCCCGGGCAGCGCCCCCGTCCACGGTGGTCAGCAGCGTCGCCGCCCCGGTGTGCACCTGCCCCCGCGTGGCGACAGGCAGCCCCTCGGCGTACAGCCCGCCGTCCAGCGGCGCCTCCGCCTGGCCGTAGATTCCGTATTCCGTGTTCAGCTCAACGGTCCCCAGCGCCTGGGTCCCCCCGAGGAAGTCCCCGGTCAGCTCGCCCGGGCTTCCCTCCCGGCTGGGCGTGACGCCCACCACCCGGTTGCGGTAGATGCCGCCCTCGCCCACCGGCATCAGCACGCCGGTGTCCACGTCCGTGATGGCGTGGCCCAGCGCGCCGAAGCGGCCGGTCTGCGGGTCATAGAAGGTCAGCGTGCCCACGCCCGCGGTGCTGTCCCGCACCCAGGCGCCCAGCCGGTACCGGCCGTCCCGGTCGTCCAGCGCCGGGGTCACGTCGCACTCCACCACGCCGCCGTCCCTCAGCACCGACAGCCGCGCCGGACCGCCGTCCGCCAGCGCTTCGGAGAGCTGTTCGGCCCCGGTCACCGCCGTACCGTCGACGCTTCGGATCACGTCCCCGCTCTTAAGCCCTGCCAGCCGCGCCGGGCTGGCGATCTTTCCCAGATCGGAATTGCCGACCACCACCACGCCGCCTGTGCGCATCGCCACGCCTACGGACTGGCCGCCCGGCACCAGCCGCCTCTGGGGCTGCACCGACAGCTTCACCGTGCGCAGGGGCACCAGCCCCAGCAGCCGGAAGGTCAGCTCCCCCTCGCCATCGTCTCCCGCCGTCAGCCGCAGCGCGCCGCCCGCGCTTCCCGGCTCCGTCTCCACCTGCGCGATTGCGCCGCCCTCGCAGCTGGTCTCCGCCCGCACCGCCGCGGAGACGGGGATCACCGTCACCGAGCCCGCGTCCAGCACCATGCGGTCCGGCAGCCGCGACAGCGCGCCGATCTGCGGCGACAGCATCAGCGCCATCACCGCCGCCGCCAGCGCCGCCGAGAGCCGCCGCCTCGCCCTCTGTCCCATGTTGCGTGCCCCCTTCTCTTCCCATTTGGCCCGCGCCGCGCATAATCGCCCGCGGGAGCAGAAACACTGTGTGCAGCGGCCATCGCCCGCGCGCCGTTTTTGAAAGCGCCTGCCGTCCAAAGGCGCCGCCGCTGTCCTCCGGCGCGCCAAAAGCGCCAAAGCCCGCCCCGTCGCGTTGTTTTCGCCCGCTCGCGTCCGACGCAAATCGCGCCGCGAACCATCCGCTAATTTTACCGGACGCGCCGCCCGCTATGCTGGCAATTGCCCCGCGTTGTGGGAATGCCTGCCGGTTCCGCGCCCCGCCCACAGCTTGCCATACTTTACCAGCATACCATGATTTTAACCTTCTTTTTCACCATTTATGCCGATTAATCCTGAAAATCGGTTGCTTATTTTTTTTAAACCGATTATAATAGTATCTGATATTGTGGAGGATTGTACGATGCGCGAAGTGAGCCGGAGGCAACCGGATTTTTCCGCCGCGCGGGGCAGCCGTCTGCTGATCGCCCTGTCCGGCGGCGCGGATTCCGTGGCCCTGGCGGTGATGCTGGCCGAGGCCCGGGAGCGGGAGAACCTCGCGCTGTTCGCCGCCCACGTGGACCACGCCATCCGCCCCGAGAGCGCGGCGGACGCCCAGTGGTGTCGCGCGCTGTGCGCTCGCCTGGACATGCCCTTCCACTCTGTCCGCTTCGACGTGCCCGCCGAGGCCGCCCGAACGGGCGAGGGCCTCGAGACCGCCGGGCGGCGGCTGCGCTACGGCTGGCTGCGCGCCCTCAAGGGCGAGCTCGGCGCGGACGCCATCGCCCTGGCCCACCACATGGACGACCAGGCGGAGACGGTGCTGATGCACCTGGCCCGGGGCACGGGCCCCGAGGGCATCGCCGGCATGGCCGAGCGCTCCGGTGACCTCTACCGCCCGCTGCTGTCCTGGCGCAAATCCGAACTGACCGACTACCTCGCGCGGCGCGGCTTCTCCTGGCGGGAGGACGCCACCAACGCCGTGCCCGACACCCCGCGCAACGCCCTGCGCCTGAACGTCCTGCCCGCGCTGGAGGACGCCTATCCGGGGGCCGTGCCCGCCATCGCCCGTTATGCCCGTTCCGCCCGCCTGGAGAGCGACTTCGTCGCTGAAGCGGCAGCCCGCTGGCTGGCGGCAAACCACATTCGCGGCTCCTACGGCAGCCTGCTGCGGTCGCCTGAGAAGGCGCACCCCGCGCTGCTGCGCCGGGCCCTGCGGCAGCTCTGCGGCACGGACATCCCCTGGGAGCGGCTGAACGCCGCCGCCGCCCTGGCCGAAGCAGACCGGGGCCGGGAGGAGATCTCCGGCGGCCTGATGGCCGAGCGCGGCCGGATGGGGCTCTACCTGCTGGACCGGGCGGCCCGCCCGCCGGAGCCGCGGCCCCTCGCCCTGCCGGGAATCACAAGGCTGCCCGGCGTTTGCGAAATCGCCGCTGAGCCTGCCCCGCCGGTGCCCGTCCGGGATGATCCCCTGCGCCAGGTGCTGGACGCCGACGCCCTGGAGGGCGCGGTGCTGCGCACCCGCCGGGAGGGCGACCGCATCCGCCCGCTGGGCTGCGGCGAAAAGCTGCTCTCGGACTACTTCACCGACCGCAAGCTCGACCGTCCCCTGCGGGACTGGACGCCCCTGCTGGCCCGGGGAAAGGACATCCTCTGGGTGTGCGGCATGGGCATTGCTCAGTCCGCCGCCATCAGCGAGGCCACCCGAAGGGCCGTGGCGCTGACCTGTTGTTATATCACCAAAACCCAACCGACAGACTAATGATGAAATGATGAGGAGGACACGACCATGGAAAAGGACATCGCAAGGGTATTGCTTTCACAGGAGCAGATTCAGACCCGCGTCGAGGAGATGGGCAGGCAGATCGCCTGGGACTATCGGGGCAAGAACCCCGCCATGGTTTGTATTCTGAAGGGCGCGGTCATGTTCTACACCGACCTGCTGCGCGCCATGCCCATCCAACTTTCCATGGATTTCATGGCGGTTTCCAGCTATGGCAAGCGCACCAAGTCCAGCGGCGAGGTGGAGATCCGCAAGGACCTGTCCACCTCCATCGAGAATCGCCACGTCATCATCGTGGAGGACATCATCGACTCCGGCTTCACCCTCACCTACCTCACCCGCATGCTGGCCGCCCGCGGCGCCGCCTCCATCAAGGTGTGCACGCTGCTGGACAAGCCCAGCCGCCGCGCGCCGGGTATCACCCTGAAGTCCGACTATTCCGGCTTCGTGGTGGGCGACGAGTTCGTGGTGGGCTACGGCCTGGACTATGCCGAGGCCTACCGCAACCTGCCCTACATCGGCGTACTGAAGCCCGAGGTCTACGAAAACAACTGACCGGCTCAAATGTCTGCCGGCCCAAACCATCATGACGGGCCCGCGGCCCGTCCGGCAAACCATCCATCGTCACCCCGAAAGAGAGGACAGCTGACTTGAACAAGAAACCACTCCGGAAAGCGCTGCAAGGGCCGCTGATGTACCTGCTGATCCTGGCCGTCATACTGCTGATGGTCCACATGCTCAGCGAGGGCACCCAGCCGACCACCGAATCCATCAGCTACTCCGCCCTGCTGGAATGGGTGGAGGCCGACCTGCGCCACAGCCAGGGCGAGAACCTGCCCGCAAACCTCCAGGGCAAAACGCTGGGACGGGTGGTCATCCAGTCCAGCACCCTGACGGCCGTCACCGAGGAAAACCTCGCCTCCTTTGAGGTCACCGGCCACTACGACATCCAGTGCGTCCTCCCCAGCGAAGCGCAGTTCTATGCCGATGTCAACGCGATCTACGAGGCCGTGCTGGGCCGCGTCGTCAGCCCCACGGAATACGATTTTGAAATCGCCTCCCGCCTGCCGGCGCAGCCCGCCTGGTGGGTGGAGTGGGTGCCGCTGCTGGTCACCGTCATCCTGTTCGGCCTGCTCTGGTACTTCCTGATGCGCCAGCAGGCGGGCGGCGGCAAGGGCGTCATGAACTTCGGCCGCTCCCGCGCGAAGATGACCGATCCCAACGGCAACAAGGTCACCTTCAACGACGTGGCCGGCGCGGACGAGGAAAAGGAGGAGCTCAAGGAGATCGTCCAGTTCCTCAAGAATCCCCAGCGCTTCACCAAGGTCGGCGCGCGGATTCCCACCGGCGTGCTGCTGGTGGGCCCCCCCGGCACGGGCAAGACGCTTCTGGCCCGGGCCGTGGCCGGCGAGGCCGGCGTGCCCTTCTTCACCATCTCCGGCTCTGACTTCGTCGAGATGTTCGTCGGCGTCGGCGCCAGCCGCGTGCGCGACCTGTTCGACCAGGCCAAGAAGAACGCCCCCGCCATCGTGTTCATCGACGAGATCGACGCGGTGGGCCGTCAGCGCGGCGCGGGCCTGGGCGGCGGCCACGACGAGCGCGAGCAGACCCTGAACCAGCTGCTCGTGGAGATGGACGGCTTCACCCACAACGAGGGCGTCATCGTCATGGCGGCCACCAACCGCAGCGACATCCTCGACCCGGCGCTGCTGCGCCCGGGCCGCTTCGACCGCCGCATCGTGGTCAACTATCCCGACGTCAAGGGCCGCGAGGAGATCCTCAAGGTCCACTCCCGGGGCAAGCCCCTGGGCGAGGACGTGGACCTGGCCGTGCTGGCCCGGCGCACGCCCTACTTCACCGGCGCGGACCTGATGAACGTGATGAACGAGGCCGCGCTGCTGACGGCGCGCCAGAACCGCGAGGTCATCCACATGGACGCCATCGAGGAGGCCATCACCCGCGTGATGGCGGGTCCTGAGAAGAAGTCCCGCAAGGTGACGGACATGGACCGCAAGCTGGTGGCCTATCACGAGGGCGGCCACGCCATCGTGGCCCACTACATTCCCGAGTGCGACGACGTGCACGAGATCACCACCATCCCCCGCGGCTCCGCCGGCGGCTACACCATGTACCTGCCCCAGGAGGAGTTCCACTACGTCACCACCGCCCGCATGAAGGCCCAGATGGCCAGCGCCATGGGCGGCCGCGTGGCCGAGGCGCTGATCTTCGGCGACATCACCACCGGCGCCTCCAGCGACATCAAGTCCGCCACGGAGATCGCCCGCAGCATGGTCACCGAGTATGGCATGAGCAGCAAGCTCGGCCCGGTGTTCCTGGGTACCGAGCACGAGGTGTTCCTGGGCAAGAGCTTCTCCCAGCAGAACTCCGGCTTCTCCGAGATGGTGAACACCGACATCGACACCGAGGTCCACGCCCTGCTCCAGGAGGCCTACAACCGCGCCGAGAGCATTCTCTCCGAGCACATCGACCAGCTCCACGGCCTGGCCAAAATCCTGATCGAGAAGGAGAAGATCGACCGCGCCGAGTTCGTCGCCTTCATGGACGGCAAGCCCGAGCCCGCCGCCGAAACCACCTTCGTGGACGACGCGCCCACCTCGGACGAGCCCTCCGCCTTTGTGCCCGACGACGGCTATCACCCCGACGACTCCCTGAAGAACATCGGGCTGTAAGCAACGGGAAAACAGCATTGCGACAAAGCCCGCCGCGCGATGCGCGGCGGGCGAAACTATGCCGTTCCTAAAATCCTTCCCACTGGAATACTTAATGCCCGGAAAGCAGTCCCGCAGATCGTCCTCCAAAGCCTTCCCCCTTGGGGGACCAAACGCCTGGAAAACAGTCCTGTGGACTGTTTAGGATGTTGATAAAGTCAACATCCTGACAGATTGATGAAAAGCCTGCAAGGCAAGGCGGCAAGCCTGCAAAAAAGGGAGTTTACCCGGTCGTAAATGACCGCATTTTGCAGGCGCTGCCAACGCAGCAAGCAAGAATCCCACCTGCTTTTCTTCCATCAGGTGGGATTCTTGCGATTGTGGGCTTTGTCAGCGGTCTGAGGGGGCTCCCCCTTCGGAGGAGCCCCCGGTATTTGATCGTCTGCCGTCACAGCTTGGAATACCCGAAACTGTTCACCAGCGCGTCCAGCCGCTGGCCCGCCTTGCACCAGGGGCAGTCCACGGCGTCGCAGGAGCGGTAGTCCGGCAGGTCGTTGGGGTTGAACAGGCTGTGCACGGGCAGATCTCCCATGTGGTCGATGGTGGCGAATATCGAGGCGATGCCCACGGCGGTGCCGCCGTAATAGGCGATGGTCTCCAGGGCGGACTTGGCCGTGTAGCCGGTGGACACCGAGGCCATCAGCACCAGCACCTTCTTGCCCACGATCATCGGCGCGGTGTTTTCACGGAAGATCAGCTGGCTGCCCACCGTGCGCTCCGGCGTCATCACGTACATATCCTGGTTCTGGTTGATGTTCATATAGCCAGTCTTGGTCATTTCACTGGCCATGCAGGAGGCGATCACCTCGGTGCCGTCCAGGCACAGGATCGTGTCGATCATGGTGCTGCTCTTGAATGCGCTGGCCAGCTCCTGCGCCACCTTGCGCGCCTCGGACAGGCAAAACTTTTGGCTGGTGACGTCGATATAATAGTTGATGTGGCTGTGTCCCGTGGCAAAATGCCCCTTCATAACCTTCAAGAGGATGTCTGCCTTCGACGTGGGGTGTTTGATCATTTCCAGGCTCATGGTGTTCCTCCTCTTCCCGGGGACGCGCCCCGCCGCATATCTTCCCCGTCATTGTAACATGTTTACTCAAATTTTACAACCTTTTTTCGCCGCCGTCGGCAACTTTTTCCACAGTTTGCCGTCAAACCCCTATCGGGAAACCGGCATGCAAGGGTGTATAATGAGGTAAGGAGGTGAGCCCCATGCCATTGAGATTCGGCAGAAACTATTCAGCGGTCAGCGAAGAGCTGTTCTCCGCGATTTCCGCCTACATCGACGCGGTCTACGCGGGCGCTCCCGCCGACGCCCTTCACGACCCGAACCGCGCCCGCTTCTCCGGGGCGTCCCTCCCCGCGGACGCGTTCGCGCCAGAGGACGCCGATTACGCGCCGGGACCGGGCGCCTTCGAGGAGGATGACTTTGACCTGGAGCTCTCCTCTGGCCCAATAGCCGACGATTTCGGCTTCGAGCCATCAGCAAGTTCGATGGCCGACGCCTGGGCCGCGCCGCCCCCGCCCGCCGCTCCGGCCCGCGAAAGCGCGCCTCAGCCCCAGCCGGAGGCCGCGCAGCACAAGGCCGAGGCGGAAGCGCCCCGGAGGGCATCGCTTCGCAGGGCCGAGGCCCTGCGCCGGGAACAGCTCCGCAGGCCGCGGGACCGCGAGGACAAAGCCGCGCCGCGCCGTGCCAAGACCTCGCGGGGACTCGGCGGGCTGTTCCGCCGCGCCGAGCCCGATGCCGCGCCCCGGGCGAGCCTGGAGGCCATGCTGGCCCAGATCGACGAGAGCTTCGGCCAGACGCTGCTGCGGCGCATCGACGAGCGGCACCTCACCGACGCCCAGTGCTACAAGCGGGCCAACGTGGACCGGCGGCTGTTCAACAAGATCAAGAACAACCCGGACTACCGCCCCGGCAAGCAGACGGTGCTGGCCTTCGCCATCGCCCTGCGGCTCTCCCTGGAGGAGACCCGGGACCTGCTGATGAAGGCGGGCTACGCCCTGTCCCACAGCAGCAAGTCCGACATCGTCGTGGAATACTGCATCCTCAACGGCATCTACGACATCATCGAGATCAACCAGGTGCTGTTCCGGCTGGACCTCCAGCCGCTGGGATACTGAATCGAAGGGAGCTGAGCGCATGATCTATACCCCCCTGACCATTGACGCGCTGAAGTGCGCCTGGGATGCCCACCTGGGCCAGCTGGACAAGAGCGGGCTTCCCTACATCTTCCACCCCTATCACCTGGCCGAGCAGATGGACGACGAGGTCAGCTGCGCGGCGGCGCTGCTGCACGACGTGGTGGAGGACACCGACGTCACCCTGGATGAGCTGCGCCAGCGCTTCCCCGCCGAGGTGACGGACGCCGTGGCGCTGCTGACCCACGACAAGTCCACGGACTACTTCGACTACGTGCGGGCCATCCGCGCGAACCCTGTGGCCAGGAAGGTCAAGCTGGCCGACCTGGCCCACAACTCCGATCAGTCCAGACTGGCCTGGGCCAGCGTCTCCCCGGAGCGCCTGCGCCGCCTGCGGGAGAAGTACGCCCGCGCAAAGGAGCTGCTGGAGGAGTAAGCAGCTGCCACCTCCATTCGTAACATATCGCGTCCCACGGCAAAAACCCCGTGGGGCGTGTTTATTTTGGATTTTCCGAGTCAGCGGATTTTCTTGGAACACAACGACAACCATGCGAAAAATGTCGCCTGCCAGGCGACCACGCCGCCTGCGAACGGGGCTATAATACAACCATCGAACGGGAAAACCCCGGGAACAGGAGGACAAAACCATGAAAAAGAATCTGACTGAGCTGGTCTTCATACTCGACCGCAGCGGCTCCATGCAGGGCCTGGAACCGGACACCATCGGCGGCTTCAACTCCATGCTGGAGCGCCAGAAGGCCGAACCCGGCGAGGCGCTGGTCTCCACCGTGCTGTTCGACAACGATTGCCAGGTCATCCACGACCGGGTGGACATCCAGAACGTCAAGCCCCTGACCGACAAGGAATACTTCGTCCAGGGCTGCACCGCCCTGCTGGACGCCATCGGCGGGGCCATCCACCACATTGCCCTCGTGCACAAGTACGCCCGGCCTGAGGACGTGCCGGAGCACACGCTGTTTGTCATCACCACCGACGGCATGGAGAACGCCAGCTGCAAATACTCCAGCGACGAGGTCAAGAAGATGATCCAGCGGGAGAAGGAGCAGTACGGCTGGGAGTTCCTGTTCCTCGGCGCGAACATCGACGCCGTCGAGACCGCGGGCCGCTTTGGCATCTCCTCGGACCGCGCCGTGAACTACCACGCGGACAGCGAGGGCACCCGCCTGAACTACGAGGTGCTCAGCGACGCCATCTGCGAGACCCGCTGCGGCGCTCCGCTGGACGCCGGCTGGAAGGACCGCATCGACCGGGATTTCAAGACCCGCACCCGTCGGCGCTGATCCGAGCCAGGAAAGCGGACAATCCCCGTCTGGGTGTACCGGCGATCCCCGCGCTGGGGGGCTTGCAATCCCCGTACCGGGCCGGTTCCCCGCTGTTGTGTCGTCCCGGGCGAAGCCGCGATAGCGGCGCAGCGAAGGATCTTCGCTCCCCGCGACGCTTCGCCAGGCATGGCAATACCGACAGGATGCGCTCCCGCCATCATCAAAACGGAGGGCTGCCCCAGCCTCGGCTGGGACAGCCCTCCGTTTTTGGTTCTTCACGGAAAGTTGTGGGATTGTAGCCAAGGAACAGGTAGAGCAA
>JAUMVG010000142.1 GCA_030530315.1 Clostridia bacterium
ATTATTCAGATATTCTGCCGAAGGCAGCTCCTTAACTTTCAACTCTAAACTCTCGAATATCTCCATCCGCAAATCATCACAGGAGGTACGTCTATGAATTATCGCGAGAGGTTCTATGCTGCCATGGATCAGAAGCCCGTCGACCGGGTGCCCGTGGGCTTCTGGCATCACTTCTTCGGGGAAAACTGGACGGGCCAGAACAACATCGACAGCCATATCCGCTACTACAAGGCGCTGGATCTCGACTTCCTGAAGATCATGTGCGACGGGTTCTTTGAGTATCCCTTCTCGACCCCGATCAAGACCGCCGCGGACTGGGGCCGCATTCGCCCGCTGGGCAAGGACAGCGACTGGGTGCGCGGGCAGATTGAGCGCGCCAAGGCCATCAACGACGTCTTCCAGGCGGATAAGGTGTGCCTGTACAATGTGTTCGTGCCCTTCACCATCATCCGCCACTCCACCAGCAACGAGTTGGTGATGGCCCACCTGGCGGAGAACCCGGAGGCCATCCACCACGCCATGAAGGTCATCGCCTCCGACAGCATCGACCTGATCCGGGGCCTGATGGACGAGGCGGGCTGCGACGCCCTCTACCTGCCGCTGCAGGGCGCGGAATACGGCCGCTTCACCCGGGAGCAGTACGACGAGGTGGTGCGCCCCTACGACAAGCTCATATTCGACCTTTCCAACTACTACTCCGACTACAACATCGCCCACCTGTGCGCCTGGGCCGGCAACCCCAACCAGCTGGACTTCTGGCGCGACGTGCCCGTGAAGTGCGTGAACTGGGCCGTCTCCATCGAAAACCTGGGCCTGCCAGAGGGCCGCAAGTTCTTCGGCGGCAGGACCTGCCTGGGCGGCTTCGACAACCGTCCCCAGGGGCTGCTGAACACCGGCACGGAGGCAGAGATCAAGGCCTACACCAAGGGGCTGATCAAGGCCTTCGGCACCACCGGCCTGATGCTCGGCGCGGACTGCACGATCCCCGCCGACATCGACTACGACCACATCCGCTGGGTCATCGAGGCCACCGAGGAATACGGCGGATGACGCCCGCGTCCCGCAGAAAATAAGGAATAAAGGAGCGCATGACGATGTACATTCCCTCTGAACACCGCTATGACAACATGTCCTTCTACCGCCGCTGCGGCAGAAGTGGCATCGTGCTGCCGTCGATCTCCCTGGGCCTGTGGCACAACTTCGGCAACATCACCCCCTTTGGCGTTCAGCAGAGCCTGCTGCGCACGGCCTTCGACAACGGCATCACCCACTTCGACCTGGCCAACAACTATGGCCCGCCCTACGGCGAGGCCGAGCGCAACTTCGGCGTGCACATGGACCGCGACTGGCGTCCCCACAGGGATGAGCTGATCATCTCCAGCAAAGCGGGCTACGACATGTGGCCGGGCCCCTACG
The DNA here is from genome assembly GCA_030530315.1 of Clostridia bacterium. Lineage (GTDB taxonomy): Bacteria > Bacillota > Clostridia > Christensenellales > Aristaeellaceae > UBA2862. The sequence goes on from JAUMVG010000142.1 coordinate 1,417, forward strand.
GCGACCACGGCAGCCGAAAGTACCTGGTGGCGTCGCTGGACCAGAGCCTGAAGCGCATGCACCTGGACTACGTGGACATCTTCTACCACCACCGCCCCGACCCGGACACCCCCATCGAGGAGACCATGGCCGCGCTGGACTACATCGTCCGCAGCGGCAGGGCGATGTACGTGGGCATCTCCAACTACTACGACCCGCAGCAGGCCGAGACCGCCATCAAGACCCTGAAGGCCCTGGGAACGCCGATGCTGATCCACCAGCCGAACTACAGCATGTTCAACCGCTCCATCGAGAACGGCCTGGACGACGTCCTGCGGAAGGAGGGCGTGGGCTGCATCGCCTTCGCGCCGCTGGCCAACGGCCTGTTGACCGCCAAGTACCTGAAGGGCATCCCCGCGGACTCCCGCGCCGCCCACGACCCGCGCTACCTGAAGCCGGACGCCATCACCCCGGAGAAGGTCGGGAAGGCCGCGAAGTTGAACGCGCTGGCGCTGGAGCGCGGCCAGAGCCTGCCGCAGATGGCGCTGCAGTGGGTCCTCCGGGACGACGTGGTGACCTCCGCGCTGATCGGCGCGAGCAAGCCGGAGCAGATCACCGAAAACGTCAAGGCGCTGGACGCCGCGCCGCTGACCCAGGCGGAGCTCGCGAGGATCGACGAGATACTGAAGTAAAGGCTGCAGGACACAGACGGGCCGCGGTTTCACATGCCAGTGAAACCGCGGCTCTTTTGCGGTGGTCAGCCGCCTGAGAGTTTAGAGTTAAGAGTTTAGAGT
>JAUMVG010000011.1:0-2803 GCA_030530315.1 Clostridia bacterium
GACGGCCAGCCCGGCGAGCCTCCGGCCATGCCCGACGGCCAGCCCGGCGAGCTCCCGGCCGACGATGCTCCCGAGGCGGAAAGCGGCGCGGACTGAGCGCTTTCGCGCAAAAGTTTTATTCTTCAAGGCCTGTGTGTTTCCAAACCTTAACACACAGGTCTTTTCAAACCCATTTATTTATCGTATAATAGTAGAGATGAAATATAATCCCGGTCCTTGCGGGCGGGATGATAAAGTGGAGGAATAGACATGGCAATCATCGATAAGATCAAGGCAAAGGCAAAGAGCGACGTTAAGCACATCGTGCTGCCCGAGGGCGAAGAGATCCGCAACGTGCAGGCGGCCGTGATGATCCGCGACCAGGGCCTGGCCAAGCTGACCCTGCTAGGCAACCCCGAGAAGGTCAAGGAAGTCGCCGCTGGCGCGGACCTGACCGGCATCGACATCATCGACCCCGCCGACAGCGACAAGGCTCCCCTGTACGCCGCCACCCTGTATGACCTGCGCAAGGCCAAGGGCATGACCGAGGAAGAGGCCGCCAAGAAGGTCGCCGATCCCATGTACTACGGCATCATGATGGTCAAGCTGGGCGACGCCGACGGCCTGGTCTCCGGCGCGATCCACTCCACCGGCGACATGCTGCGCCCCGCGCTGCAGGTCATCAAGTCCAAGCCCGGCATCAAGACCGTGTCCTCCTGCTTCCTGATGGAGTGCCCGGACAAGTCCTACGGCGACGACGGCGTGATGATCTTCGCGGACTGCGCTGTGAACATCGAGCCTGACGCCGAGCAGCTGGCGAACATCGCCCTGGGCGCCGCGGATTCCGCCCGGCAGCTGGCGGGCATCGAGCCCCGCGTGGCCATGCTGAGCTTCTCCACCAAGGGCTCCGCCAAGCACGACAACGTGACCAAGGTGCAGGAAGCCACCCGTATCGCCAAGGAAATGGCCCCCGACCTGGCTCTGGACGGCGAGCTGCAGCTCGACGCCGCGCTGGTCGAGAAGGTCGGCCAGCTGAAGGCGCCCGGCAGCAAGGTGGCTGGCCACGCCAACACCCTGGTGTTCCCGGACCTGGGCGCCGGCAACATCGGCTACAAGCTGGTGCAGCGCCTCGCGGGCGCCGAGGCCTACGGCCCCATCCTCCAGGGCATCGCCAAGCCCTGCAACGACCTGTCCCGCGGCTGCTCCGCCGAGGACATCGTGGCCACCGTCGCGATCACGGCCTGCCAGGCACAGGGCTAAGGCTGTTTCGGAGGGGGATTAGCATCCAGGGGTCTGCCGACCCGTTTTCGCTGAAAACAGCACACTGTGCTGTTTTCCTGGCGCTCAAACCCCCCGCCAAGACCATCCCTTTGACAGATTTCGCTTGAGGCATAAAGCCTCCGGCCGCGAAATCTGCAAGGTATGAATTTTCCAGAGGAAAACTACATTCGGCTGCGACGTACACGCCGCCGCAGCCGATTATAAGTCGGGGCGCTGCCGCCCCCGACACTCCCGGTAGAATAGTATATAGGAGAGATGTCCAATGAAAATTTTGGTTATCAACGCCGGTTCCTCTTCCCTGAAGTTCCAGCTCATCGACATGGACAACGAGTCCGTCATCGCCAAGGGCCTGGTCGAGCGCATCGGCACCGTCGACCCCACCACCGACCTGACCTACAGCTGGGGCGACCAGAAGATCAAGGAGAAGCAGCTCAAGAAGGCCAAGACCCACGCCGAGGCCATGTCCGTGGTCCTGGACGTGCTGGTGGGCAAGGACTGCACCGCCTCCGAGTACAACGCCGACGACGGCAAGCCGCACCTGGTGAACATCGGCGTCATCTCCGACCTGAAGGAGATCGGCGCGGTGGGCCACCGCGTGCTGCACGGCGGTGAGAAGTTCACCGCCTCCTGCCTGATCGACGACGCCTGCATCGCCGCCATCGAGGAGAACATCCCCCTGGGCCCCCTGCACAACCCCGCCAACCTGATGGGCATTCGCGCCTGCCAGGAGGTCCTGCCGAACGTGCCCCAGGTGGCCGTGTTCGACACCGCCTTCCATCAGACCATGCCCCCCAAGGCGTTCCGCTATGCCATCCCCAATGAGTACTACACCGAGCTGCACATCCGCAAGTACGGCTTCCACGGCACCTCCCACCGCTACATCGCGGCCCGCAGCCAGGAGCTGCTGAACCTGCCCAAGGGCAACAAGGTCATCATCTGCCACCTGGGCAACGGCTCCTCCCTGTCCGCCTGCGTGGACGGCAAGTGCGTGGACACCTCCATGGGCATCACGCCTCTGGACGGCCTGGTGATGGGCACCCGCTGCGGCACCCTGGATCCCGCCGTGGTCGAGTTCATCTGCAACCGCAAGAACATGACCCCCACCGAGGTCCTGACCATGATGAACAAGAAGTCCGGTCTGCTGGGCCTGGCGGGCGATTCCGACATGCGCAACGTCACCGCGCGCTATGACGCCGGCGAAGAGGACGCCAAGCTGGCCATCGAGATGTGGGCCTACGTGCTGAAGAAGTACATCGGCTCCTTCGCCGCGGCCATGGGCGGCGTGGACGCCATCATCTTCACCGCCGGCATCGGCGAGAACCACGTCCGCGCCCGCGAGTGGGCCGTCGAGGGCCTGGAGTTCATGGGCATCAAGATCGACCACGAGAAGAACGTCGCCGCCCGCGGCGAGGCGAAGATCTCCGCCGACGACAGCAAGGTCCAGGTCTGGGTCATTCCCACCGACGAGGAGCTGGCCATCGCCCGCGACACCCTGGAGCTCTCCACGAAGTAAGAGTTAAGAGTGAAGAGTTTAGAGTTAAGA